>NZ_PNDT01000324.1:0-273 GCF_005886375.1 Pseudoalteromonas sp. S1727 | reverse complement strand
AGCACATCACAAAGCGAGTAAACAAGCATAATAGCTATTTACACAACGTGCCGCTTTCACTACTGTAATTATTAAAAACCATGATATTGGATGGGGAAATGAGGGCCTATGGGTGGTGAATACGGCCTTTTCAAGTATCTCTAAATTGAACTCAGACTAAAGTTTTGTTGCTTTCTGGCAACCACCGTTTATATCAGAGCAGGTGGCAGAAGATCTGTGTCATCTTAATGGAATGGCTCTATTGGAGGCAGCGCCGCGTATAGTCACCACGTT
>NZ_PNDT01000323.1:0-260 GCF_005886375.1 Pseudoalteromonas sp. S1727 | reverse complement strand
TGTTATCACGCCATTTATCTGTCGCTATAAATGGTCAGTAACTTAACACGAATGGTATAAGTAAAATAGTAGAAAAAGCTTGGCGTAATTAGAGAAAAGAGAGTATGAGAACCAAAAAGCCGCGTTTATTTTCATTAACGCGTCTTTTTAGTGTGGTTTAAGCTTTTTCAAGAGTGTTATTCGACACTCATGGTTTTAGTCATTGCAGCGCTTGCACGTCCCGCTGGCTTGATAGAGCCGGCACTTAAGCCACTATCAGG
>NZ_PNDT01000033.1:0-40986 GCF_005886375.1 Pseudoalteromonas sp. S1727 | reverse complement strand
AATAATACAACTTATAACAATCGTGTTAAGTTACTGACCATTTATAGCGACAGATAAATGGAGTGATAACAAGGCATAAATTTTGACATGTAGTTGTTCTACATGAAAATTTATAACGCAGTTAGCGCTTTATTTAGCCCGCTAGAATGGTTAAATATTTAAGTCGATTGGTATAACATAGGGGTTTAACGTTATACTAGGTATTTCTTCTTGGTTAATGAGGTATAGTCCTGAGATCTCATCATCAATCATAAAATCAACACGTTTGGCTTTTAATATATGCAATCGATGAGTAAGTAAAGAGACTCGTGCAATTAATTCTTTATAGTGAGTATCTTGACTTAACCGCTCAAACTCTGCGCCATAATACCCGCCACTATTAACTACAATGGTTTTTTATAGCCAGTAAATCCGATAAGCTATGCATTAAATAGCTGGTATTTTCATACCAAAACAATCGCATTCGTTCGCGCCTATAGGGGGTTGAAAAATAACTGTATGCGCCCTTGAGTCAGTGTAACTAGCCGCTGTAAGTAAGTCTACTCGGCCATTCTCAAGTTCCAACAAGCCCCGAGAAGATGATGGAAAACGTACAAATTCACTACAAAAACCTGCTTCAGTCAGTACTAAGCGGCTAATATCCACATCTATTCCTGCAAGTACGTGTTCGCCATCAAAACGAAAGGCGGCCAGGGTGACACAACGCCTACACGCAACGTTTTTTCCCAGCTAAATGCACCAGCGCTCAATAGTACGAGTAATAAATACATTAATTTGATAAATACAACCTGATCAGCGAGTAAAAGGTACTATTACAGTATTGAGTATCTCTATCAAAAAACAAAAAAAGCAGCTCGAAAGCTGCTTTAAAATCGGATTGTCACTTTAACTTATAACCTAAGAGTAGGCTTAGGCTACACATTAAATTAAAGTGCTTTCCATACATCCGCTACGCCTGGCTCATTTCCTTGAGTCCACCACTTAGCTTGGTATTTAGCACCTTGATGCGTTACTTCATCACCGCTATTGTAAACAGCTGCTGATTGCCATACCGCACTTCCTGTTTCATCTGTAGGTTGAGTAGTTGCTTCCCATACACCACCTAAATCAGGACGGTTACCCTGTGTCCACCACTTAGCTTTGTAAGTTACGCCATTGTAAACAACCGTATCGCCACCAACATATACTTTACTTGCATCCCATGTACCTGTAGGAGGCGTTGTAGTATCTGTGTTAGTTACTGTAACTGTAAAGCTTTGTGTCGTCGTAAGTTGACCATCACTTACCGCAACAGAGACTGTAAGATTAGTATCGGCATCTACCGTGCCGCCAGTTAGGGTCACATTAGCACCGCTGCCAGTTAATGTAAGGCCTGCCGGTACACTCCATGAGTAAGTTAATGCATCATTTTGCGCATCTGCGGCAACAACCGCAACGCTCGCTGATGTACTTTCTTCTAAGGTGATATCTGCAATTGCATCAACAACAGGAGCTGTGTTGTCCTCTCCAGATGTAGCAGCAATCACATTTACTACTACGTTTTTGCTTACCGTCGCTTTGCCATCGCTAACACTAACTGTTGCCGTAAATTGGGTGTCTTGCGTTACAGCTGGCGCTGTAATTGACAAGGTGTTTGTTGCTTCGCCTGATACGGTTAGCTCTGCTGATGCAGCCCACGAGAATGTAAGTGCGTCATTATCTGCATCTGTAGCAGATGCACTTACTGATGCAGACTCACCTGCATTAATGGTTACTGAGTTTTGTACGCTCAGTACTGGTTTTTGATTTATTGGTTGAACAACACCACCTAAACCATCGTGCATTGCATTTAAAATATCACCGTTGTCAGCATCAATTTCCCAAGCAAATAAACCACCTAGATTATACTGATTAACATATGCACCTTTAGCAAGTACAGAGTCACGGTTATCGTAAGTGATTAATTTACCAGTCGAACGATTCCATACATATGCAGCTTGTGCTTGATGATCATAGCCAACCTCAAAGCCATTAATACCAGTGCCAGATGCACCAATCATGTGGGCTTTAATACCTTTATAATCAATTACACCATCTTCCCACACACCTTGTGCTGTAGTGCCCGTTAATTTGCCATTGCCTGGCGCCGTCATTGGGTTACCATCAATTGTCGCGTTTTGCGGGTATACACCTTCCCAACCACGGCCATACATAGCAGCACCAACAACTATTTTCTTCGATGGTACGTTTTGCGCTAATAACAGCTGAACTGCATTGTCGGTTGTGTATGCTGGCCCTTTGCGTGGCTCGCCATTTTCATCAAGGCCGGTACCATTACATTGGCCTGCGCTCATGTGTTCACCACAATAAAGTGCTGTTTGATGGCCAGTAACATTGCTCCATGCACCGTAGAAGTCATACGTCATAGCAAAAATGTAATCCATATACTGACTAGCAGCTTGGTAGTCTACATCTTCAATTTTATCGTAACCGGCACCAATTGCTGATGTTAGCTCATAAGTACGCCCTGTTTCAGCTTCGAGTTTATCTAGCATGGCGCGTAGCTCTTGCATTAATGCAACATATGCAGGACCATCATTTACCGGATCGCCAATGTTTGGGTTCGGGCCGTCACCACCAGGGAATTCCCAGTCGATATCAACACCATCGTAGAACTTCCAGGTTCTTAAAAATTCTTCCATTGAGGCTACAAACGTGTCGCGGTTAGCTTTATTAGTAAAGCCGCCAAATGGGTCTGATAATGTCCAACCACCCACTGATGGTAAAATTTTCAGATCAGGATAACGTTGTTTAAGTGCCATTAACTGTGAATAAGTACCACGAATTGGATCTTTAGCATCAACACCTGGTAGCGCTTTTTGTACTGCAGCCCACGGATCATGAATAACCACTTCATAATCAGCAGAGCCCGCACATGCAGTTTCAAGTGCACGTTTAGGCCCCCCCGTCAGTGATGCATTTTCACCACAAATTGGAATAAAACCATACAAAATATGACTTAAGTTTTGTGCTGGCACATTGGTTACATCGTAATCACGGCCATAAATGCCCCACTCAACAAAATACGCACCCGTTACTAAGCCCTGTTTGATACCAATATCACGGTTGTTAGGATCAACATCCATAGGCAATGGTGCTAAATGACCACCGTCAGTATCGGCAATTACAATTGGCTTACCAGCACTGCGCGCACAAGTAGTACCGCCTTCACACAACTCAACATACAATGTATGACGACCCGCTTTATCATACGGGAATGAGATGGTTCCAGTCTTAGTACCCGCTGCAAGTGGCCCTTCATTGACCAGCATGTCATCGAAGTAAACTTTATAGCTGTCACCGCCATCACCACTCCATGCACTCCATTCAATGTTGATATTTACTTGCTCAACACGTGTTACAAGTTGCTTATATGAGCCATTACCTTCAAGGTCCACTTCAACAAACGAATATTGCTGTGGCTCCCAGTTGATGCTTGGTGTAGATGGCGCAGCAGACACTGTGCCTGCAAATAAAGCAACACCAATGGCTGCGGTTAACTGTTTGATATTCATATTTCTCTCTTATCCATTATTAATGTAATTATTTAATAAGTTTGAACTACAAAACTTAAGCTTTTATTTAAAGTTGAGTCCATACATTGGCTTGCCCAGGAGTATCCCCCTGAGTCCACCATTTAGCGCTATAGCGCTGTCCTTGATAGATTACTTCGGCACCAGCTTGATACGCTTTGCCTGCATTCCAGTCACTGTTTACATCAGAGGTCGATGTCCCTTGCCACGCACTTGAGTTATCAGGTTGTTCACCTTGATTCCACCATTTAGCGGTATAAACAACACCTTGGAAACTTGCTTGATCACCCGTTTGATAAATAGCACTACTGCTCCATGGCGTCACAACAGGATCCGTGATAGCGCTGTCATTAACGGTGACAGTAAAACTTGTTTGAGTGCTCAACTGGCCATCAGAAACCGACACAGAAACACTGTAATTTGTGTTTAGAGAAACTTCTGGCGCTGTGATCACAATGTTTGCATCGCCACCGGTGAAGCTAAGTGGCGCTGGCACTGACCAGTTGTAAGTCAATTGTGTTTGCTCATCATCAAATGCATGAAGGTGTAACGTAGTACTGGTATTTTCATCCAGCACTACATCATCTGGTGTATGAACAATTGGAGCCGTATTACTAGGTGCACTTTGCACACTTAATGTATAGGTGTAGTTCGCATTGCTGCTATAAACGTGATTGGTGAGTACATCACTGTTATTAAATACCACTTCACCAGCTTGATTTTGCACACCAATTTGTACTAAATGGGCATAGTCTAAGTTCAGCTGTGCTGCCAATGCTTGTTGCCAGTCGGCTTGGTTTTCAGCGGTTATTTTTAACTGCTGATTAATCACTTCTTGGCCATTTTCGTCAAACAAACGAGCCCATACGGTCTCACCTGCAATCGCATCTTGTCCTTGACGAACAAAATAACCGACACTCGTCCAAACACTCGGATCAGTTGGGCCAGCATCAGTCACAATGGTAATATCGCTACAGTTATAAAAACCTTCGCCTACAACATCGTTACGTTGCCAGCGGCTATATAAAATAGCATCGCCGCTACGCCCTTGCGGGATAGCAACGCTCATTTCGTAATAACGTTTACCATCGGTATCTTTGATCACTTCAATATTGTCATGATCTTGCACCAATTCTAGATCAGCCCATGTCAAAACATCGGTCGCAGTATTAAAACCAGGCTTAGTTAAATAAAACTTCCAAAAGCTTGGGTTATGCGGCGTTGCTGCAAGGTAACGAATTTGAATATCACCATTAGCATTAGGCACTACATCACTGCGCTGCCAATGTGGCGAAGGTAAATCCATACCGCGTTTAGCATTGTCGCCACCGGCGCACAAAGAGCCATTTGGTACGCTCGTTTCTACCGCAGCTTGATTTAAGTAATCCGGTGTATTTACAGAAAACTCAATATCTTGCACAAACTGCACCGTGCCAGATTCTAAAAATGCAGCACGACAAGCAAGGTTTGGAATATTAGTGCCATCTTCGGGCCACCAATAACCGCCATCGGTTTGGCAAATAGCTTGGCGTGCTTTAGGGCTGTCCATATAGCCGTGTGCGCTAACATTCGTAGGCAGCAAGGTAAGTAATACGCTACTTGCTACTGCTGATAGCGATAATGTTTTCAATTTAATTGATGTCATTGTGTTGTCCTTTAAAAAGACGCAAGTTTAGGGGTAAATAATTACCCCTTATTGTTATTGTGATTTACAAGCTACAACTCTTTGTCCAATCAGCCGTTGTACCCGGCTCTGAACTTGTCCACCACTTCGCTTTATAAACAGCGTTGTTATGAACCATTAAGTCGCCACCTGTGGCATGACTTGGATTGCCAGCCCAATCTGTTTGTGGGAAGTGTGGATAAACAGCAATTGCAGTAACTGCTACGCCTTCACATGTGCCTGACGTGTCGCCACCACCAGTACCTGGATCCGTAGTATTACCACCACCAGTTGTACCCTCAGGTAATTGCGGATACTCAGATTTGAATGCGTAAACTTTGCCATCTTTTTCAATAGTGAAGTTACTTGGGCCGGTAATTGGCATGTAGTACATCACTTGTGCATTTACTGTTTTACCAGCACTGAAGTCTTTTGGCTGACCGCCCCACTCATTGTTAAGTGTGATTGAGAAGCGATGGAACTCATTCTCAAAACCACCAATGTTGTTACCTGCCGCATTCGAACCACTTACTTCCACCGCCATACCCAGTTTTTCTTGCGCATTCCAATTTGATTTAAAAATAGCCGAGGTTGATACAGGCACATCAAATGAGATTTTCGCACCGCTTAAATCAAGGCCTGAGTTATTTGTAAACGCAAAGGTTGGGCTAATTGGGTAGTTATCATCGCCAATTGGGAAGTCTTTCGCTTCAAAGGTAATATCAACCGCTTCAGCTGGAACAACAAAGTTAGGATTGCCGCCATGCACATCATACGCCACACCACTTTGGTTAAACTTGTCATAAGCAAGTGAGGTTAAAGTAGAACCCATGAAGTACTCGCCTTTAACAGAGTCATAATCAAAATCACCAGCAAGCTCCCAGAACATGATACCGCCAAGGCCATTGTTAATGACGTAATCAACTTTAGTTGCCATCGATTCTTCATCTTCAATTGATAAGAATACTTTTTTCTGTGCATTCCATAACCAAGGTGCAACGGCAACGCTGTCATAATGACGCGTATAAGTGCCTGTAAGCTGATCATCAGGATCTGTATCTGGCGTTAAACCATAAACCCCCAAATACGAACCAACAATACCGTTTTCAAGGTTCTTCACATGCCATAATGGATTAGAACCCGCAGGCATTTCTTGACCAGCATCGTTTTTATCGTGCCAAAGGTTATCAATACCGAGTGCGCCATTGCCGCATTTATTCTTCTCACCAACGCCTGTACCTTTAGCACAATCTGCTTGATTTGGTAATGCAGCTTGCCCCCACAGACCATTAGTACCGCCACTTACATCTTTAAAACCACGCGTGTAATAAGGTAAGCCGATATTGATTCGACCCGCAGACATCGCACCACGGAAGTAGCGCACAGCCCAATCAGTATTTAAATAACCAATCCCTTCAAACTCTTTAGTACCGTATACGTTCCACTGAGCAAGCTCTGAATCTAAGCCGGTATCAAATAAAGCTGCATTGTGGCCAACATGTGAGTTCCATGCACCGTGTAAGTCGTAAGACATAATGTTGACGTAATCTAGGTACTTAACTGTTTGGAATGTTTCCATACCACGGAGTAAATAACCTGATGACGGAGACGCAATCGTTAATAAATAGTGTTTACCAGCTGCTTCGCCGGCAATATCTAATTCTTCACGAAGCTTTTTCATTAATACTTGATACGATGCATTCAAGCCTGCACGACGTGCATTTGAAATAGGAAAATCATCAGGATGGCCTGAGTCATTCATTGACGACGGGTATTCATAATCAATATCAACACCGTCAAAACCATACTTTTCTATAAACTCAACCGAGCTTTTTGCAAAAGCATTAATACCGGCATGGTTAACAGAGCCATCAGCGTTAGTGGTCATGGTATAAAAACCACCGCTTTCAACACGGCCAGTTTCATCAAAATATCCGCCAGTTTCAGCCCAGCCACCAACAGATACCAATGTTTTTACATGCGGATGCTGTTTTTTATATTTATTTAATAGGTTGAAGTGACCTTTATAGGCAAACTCAGGGTCCATTTCTGCGCCAACAACACTAGGCCATTCCATATTTGTAGCAGGGTTGTTCGCCGCATTTGGATCCCCGATTGACACTTTATTATTGGCATCAACATGAGCAAACGCATAATTAATATGAGTAATTTTATCCCATGGAATATCATTCACTAAGTAACTAGGTTGACCATTTGCGCCATTTCGCCAGCTAGTGAAGTAACCAATAACACGACGCGGATGATCTGCACCCATGATCTCACGACCATCAGCATCATATACTGTACAATACGGAGTATTCACACCCGGAGTTTGATAAAGTCCTTGCGGGCGACAGTCAGTGCCAGTGATAGGACCGGTATTTTCTTCAATTACAGTCAATACCTTGGTCGTTTGCGCTGTTGCACCTTCGTTATCCGTTACCGTTAACGTAAAGGTTGCCTGACCTAAAGCAGTTGCTTGCCACGCGTAACTACTTGATGCAGAGCTCGCTTGATGCACATCAACACCATTAGCAGCAAAGCTTAGTGATGTTACTTGTCCATCGCTATCACTGCCTGACAGTGCAAATACCACTTGTGAGCCAACAATAAGCTGATCAGGTAATGTGCTAAACGAAATTGATGCCACTGGCGCTTGATTAACAGGATCAACAACATCTGACACACTGATTGTATTGAGCACTGGTGTTGATGTCGCACCTTTATCATCCGTCGCAACAGCACTGATCTGATGTGACCCCGTCACAGCCTGCCAGTTAGTGCTAAACGGCGCACTGTTATCAATCGCAATAGAAGTACCGTCAACAAAAAACTCAACGGCTGCAACAGTACCATCGGCATCCGTTGCTTGCGCAGATATGACAACGCTGTCTTTATCGTTAAATAAAGAATTATTCGCTGGTGTCAACACAGTAACAACTGGTACTTGGTTTTCTGTGACAGCGCTGTCACAAACACCCAAAAGTTTCCACTCTTGGTATTGACCAGCATTGTCCACCGGATTTGATTGTGTCCACCACTTAGCCTCATACGCACTATTTTGTGCTTGTACTTGGCTACCACCTGTATGGGTTTGACCCGCCTGCCACTGCGTTAATACACTGCAATCTACAGCCGCATGCGCACTTAGGCCTACAAAACTAAGTGACAGAGCACTTAGTTTAAACGCATTTTTTATTATCATTTGTGAGCTCATCAGCTCCTCCGCCCAGGGTTAAAATATAACATTAATTTTACAATTCGTTTTTAAAACTACCATAGTTTCCATACACGTCAACTTAATTTAAACACTGACAGTATAAAAAACAGGTATTTCACTAATAAAAAACAACTAAAAACAAACAATTTAGTAGCTATTTATTATTAACAAAAATCACTTCCGTGTAAAGAATGGGTAATTTCGCATATAAAACATGAACGCAAGGTTAATTTATAGTTACAGCAATAAGGATGAGTATTTTAGCGCTACGCAGCCCTTTTACGGGAACGTAAAGTGCAGTGAAAATGAATGGAAATAAAAAATTTGTGGGCTATATAACTACAAAACCCCGCATAGAAAAAAATTATCTAAGCGAGGTTTTGTTAAAATTGACGAGCTTGCTATTTTTGTAAAAAACTCAAAAGCCCTATTTGATCACAGCTTGATTAAGCAGCAATTAAATAGGACTCTTGTCCTGAATGTTTTTGGTTACGCTTGTATGCGCCTTTCCCTTTTTTCGCCTTAACAACTTGTGGTTTAAAAATTTTAGATGTTACTAATGCAGCTAATGCATTATCACGGATCACCCCGCGACCCGTATCGATCGTAGTATGGTGAGACTGTTTGCCTCGGTGTTGTTTTTTCATAATGTTTCCTATTTAATAAAAAATTAATCAGCAAGTACGTTCATCGTACTTGCTGCGGATTGTAGGAGTTGTAGGCTAATTTGCAAGCTGTTTTTTATCGATTTAAGCGATTATTTTTAAACTCAAATCAATTTAAAATCGCCTTGCATTACGGCAAAGTGACCAGGGAAAGAGCAGAAAAATTTATAAGCTTTATCGGCACTTAATTGCGCGGTTGAAAATTCAATTGTGGTTGAGCCACCGCCCCCAACAACTTCAGTTGCAGCAAGTACTCTAGGATCGCCAGTTGGCACATAGCGATTTTCTACACCTGCTTGCATACCTGCAATTGCGATGTCTTTAACATCAGCGCTGGCTGTTAATACCCAGTTATGGCCCATTACATTAATTGGTAAGTTACCTGAATGAGTAAGGGTCAATTTAACGCTCTTGCAACTTTTATCAACTTCAAGAGACTGAGTTGAAAACTGCATTGCATCATTTGCAGAGATACTAAGCTCGCAATTGCTTGCGTTTGCAACAACAGAAAAAGCCAAAGAGCTAAGTAATAATAAAGATCTAAACATGAGAAAACCTTAAATGAGAATAATTAGCAATAGATTATATTGATATTAATTCTCATTCAAGGTTTATCGTACCGATTTAAAGCGAAAACTCAGTTTGGCATAATAAGTCATGCCATCAAAACCATAAGGCAGTGCCCTAACAGGGTATTTAATGTTTCAGACTAAATAGTATAAGAAATCAGCCCTCTTCTTCCCAAAGCGCTAACTTTTCATCTTCAAGCATCAATGCCATAGATGCAATACTCGTTAAGCTTTCATCCAATCCTTTATAAAGCAGAGGAAAGCCATCACTCAGTTGCGCTGGATCTGGGTGTTCTTTAATCGTATCAGGCCACATTGCAATGCTTGCCAATAAGTTTAAGGTGGCTTCAAAATTATCAATAAACAGCTGCCCATCCGCTTGATTTGCAACTTGCTGTTTATCTGCGGTTAATAAAAAGCCAAAATCACTTTGCCACACCTCTTGGTTAACCATATAGGCTGCTAAATACCCAACACACCATTGCTGCAACTGCTCACTCGGGGCTTTAGCATCATCGCCATGAGGATAAATCACGCTTAATAAATGCTGCTGCGCCACTTGTGCCTCGGTCACATTATCCAATAACGTGATCATCGCCTCATGTTCAGCTGAGCCTGTCATTAAGTGGGTATAAATAGGATCATTTTTATCAGCAATGTAATTTGCTATTTCTGACTCGCCATAAAACTCTGAGCACGCCAATAAACCACTAATAAAGCCAATTACACTGTCAGTGCTCACCACTTTTAATTCAGGGTGCTGACTTAAATAGTCACTCAAAACTAATATACTTTTTTCATTAAGCATTATTCACCCTCAGGTCGTTATTCAATTTGTTTATACACTAACCAACTATTGGTTTTTTTAAAAGCAAATTATTCGAGTCTTAGAATTGGGAAATGACACGCAATCTGTGTGCCTCGTCCTTGTTGGCTATCAATTTCAATCACCCCTTGATGATCATGAACCATGGCATACACTAAGGTCATGCCCATTCCTGTGCCCGTGCCAACTGGCTTTGTCGTAAAGAATGGATCAAAAATATGTGCTTTTACATGCTCACTCATGCCGCAACCATTATCCCCTACGGTAATACATATTTGTTGATTGATAAATGCCACTGTAACCATTATTTTTGATTGAATATCAATAAGGTCATCACATGCATGTTTGGCATTAATTAATAAATTGACCATCACTTGATTAATCGCGGCTAAGTTACACCACGTCATTGGTAATGGTTGATAGTCACAGTTAACCTCACAGTTACCTAATTGATTTGACAATAATTTCACTGCGTTTTTTACCGCATCTGTCATATCTGCTAGTTGCTTTTCATTATCTTTGGGTCGAGCAAAATCCAGCAAATTACGCACCGTTTGATTTATTCGCCTCAGCCCTTGACTGCTATCGGCTAATAATTCTTGAATATCATCACGCAAACCATGTAATGACTGCGATTCACTCAACACGTTTAACTGGGTCATTAACTCACGCTCACTTAAAGCGCCTTCTAAAAACAATTGATTAATTTCAAGTAAACGGTAAACCGTGCAATTACTGCTATGCAAACTTTCAATGTTGCTCATCGCATAAGCGAGTGGGTTATTGATCTCATGAGCAACTCCTGCACACAACGTGCCTAAAGTCGCCATTTTTTCAGCTTGCACAAACAATCCATGTTGATGCTCTAACGCCGCAACTTTTTTTTGCAGCTCTTGATTTAACGCAACCAGCACTCGGCTTTTATCTGCAAGTAATTGCTCCGCCTGCTGCCGAGCCGCCTGCTCGCGTAAAAACGCCTCTCGGTAATTACTCGGTGGTGGTGTCATAATGAATTGCTCCATCCCTCGCGCAGATAATTCGCACGTAACAGCATACTTATTTGGTGTGAGTAACATTACTCACTAATGCACTAAAACTAGCATAGTTTCTCCTTATTCGCTTTAATTCGAAAAACGCGCAGCAACAGGCTATGGTTAATAATAACCTTTAACTTTGCGAGGCTGCTGTGGAGCTAACAACGAATCAATCACAAACAAAACAAATATTATGTGTTGATGATGATGAAATTGTCCTGCGCTCGTTATCGCGGTTATTAAAAAATCACCAGATCAACGCCTTAACATGCAGTTGCCCTATAGAAGCATTAGCACTTGTAAAACAACATCAGTTTGAAGTGATCATTTGCGATATGCGAATGCCAAAAATTAATGGGGCGCAATTCTTCCAGCAAGCCAAGCAGCTTGCCCCTGACACACAACGCATTTTATTAACCGGCTTTGCAGATATAGACACCACACTTGCCGCCGTAAACGATGGGCAAATTCATGGTTATATGCAAAAGCCGTGGCAAAATGACTTATTACTCAGCTGTATTATCGATAGTATGGAGAAGTACCAATTAAAAAAACAAAATCACGCATTGCAACAGCAAATCAATACTCAGAATATCGCTTTAAAAGAACTCAATAACTCACTAGAGCAACGCGTCGAAAAACGCACTAAGCAGATCAAACAAGTGCTGAAACAGCTCGAAATCGCTAACGCCAGCGAAAAGAATGAGCACCGCTCTACGGTTGAATTACTGTATAACTTTATAAATGCCAACCCTTATTTAGACGGCACCAAAGCAGAGAATATAGCGAATACTTGCACGCAAATAGCAAAACAACTGCAGCTTCCCGAGAAAAATATCGAAATGGCCGCTATGGCAGGTTATTTAGCGCAAATTGGCTTACTAGCGATGGATCCGCAACTATATGAACATCCTTTACATGAACTGAGCGAACAACAACGCAAGCGCTATTACACTCACCCTAGTACAGCGCAATTGATGTTAATGCCCGCGACTCATTTACACGATGTATCCGATGCCATTTATCATCAATACGAACATTATAATGGCAATGGCCTGCCAAAAGGACTGAAAGGTAATGAGATCCCACTAAGTGCTATGATCCTTGCTTTAGCACGTGATTATTGGGATGCGTATGAACAATGCCAACAAACAGAGGCTAAAAAGCACCAACATGCTTTAGAAACGGTCACGCAATTTAGTGGAGCCTACTACCACCCCAAATTAGTACGCGCTTTAACCGAATGTAGCGTCAAGTGTATAAAGCAACAATCAAAAGTCGGCTCCATGCAAATCATCTCAGCACAACAGCTCGCTGTAAATATGGAGTTAGGCCATGCTTTACATAGCCATAGCGGTATTATGTTACTACCAAAAGGCCATATTTTTAGTGCCAAGTCGATCGAAAAACTGCAACAGCTGGAAGCTAAAAAACCTTCCCCATTTAGGATCATGATCAAATCATAACGATTTAGTGATCCTATTTAATCTCGCATTCGTTACAATAGCGTTATTAAATTTATTCGTTCTTTGCTTTAAGGAGCAATCTGTGTCGCGATTTTCAGCCGTTACCGATAACCCTCATGATCAGCGTTTTCATCAAAAAACAGGCATTTTACTGACCAACTTAGGGAGCCCAGATGCACCCACAGCAAAAGCGTTACGTCGTTACTTAAAAGAATTTTTATCCGATCCACGCATTGTCGAGATCCCCCGCTTAGTCTGGATGATTATCCTGCACGGTATTATTTTGCGCGTACGTCCTAAGCGCTCAGCCAAATTATATGAAAGTATCTGGACTGAAAATGGCTCACCTTTAACTCATATTACGCGCCTACAACGTGACAAACTCGGTGCTCACCTAAAAAGCCAAGGCTATGAAAATACTGAAGTCGTAATGGCGATGCGCTATGGTAATCCATCGATTAAAGCAGGTTTAGAAGAACTACGCGAAAGAGGCTTCACGCGGATTGTTGTACTGCCTTTATATCCGCAATACTCAAGCCCTACAACTGGCTCAACTTTCGATGCGGTATCAAAAGTGCTACGGACGTGGCGCTGGGTGCCTGAGCTACATTTTATAAATGGCTATCATAAAAATACGGCTTATATAGAGTCGCTAGCTAACAGCATAAGTGAAGACTTACAAACCAACGGCACCCCACAAAAAATCGTGTTCTCGTATCATGGCATGCCTAAATTGTTTTTAGAGCGCGGCG
Source organism: Pseudoalteromonas sp. S1727 (assembly GCF_005886375.1). Lineage (NCBI taxonomy): Bacteria > Pseudomonadati > Pseudomonadota > Gammaproteobacteria > Alteromonadales > Pseudoalteromonadaceae > Pseudoalteromonas > Pseudoalteromonas sp. S1727. The sequence continues at coordinate 27,219 of NZ_PNDT01000033.1, read as the reverse complement.
ATCCATACTATTGCTTATGCCTGCAAACCACTCGTTTAGTAATTGAAAAACTCGGACTCGATAAAGACTTGGTCGTGAGCACTTTCCAAAGCCGTTTTGGCAAAGCCGAATGGCTCAAACCGTATACTGATGCCACGTTAGAAAGTTTTCCTGCTCAAGGTATTAAAGATGTGGCTATCATCAGCCCAGCTTTTAGCGCTGACTGCCTTGAAACACTTGAAGAGCTAGAAACAGAAAACCGTGAAATATTTGAACATGCTGGCGGCGAAAAATACCGTTATATTGCAGCACTAAATGATCGGGACGATCATATTAACGCACTAGTTGATGTGCTAAAACCGATGCTATAACACCCTGAGTAGGCATTAGCTAATGCCTACTCAAAATTTAACACTGCCTCGTAATGCCTTGGTATTACCATGCTTGGTTTTTTTATCCATGCGTTTACGCTGTGAACTTCGGCTGGGCTTGGTGGCACGACGTGCCCTTTGTACTTTAGTAGCCGAGACAATCAACTCTTTTAAGCGTGCAAGTGCATCTTCTCTGTTTAACTCTTGAGTACGGTGACTTTGCGCTTTAAGCACAATCACCCCCTCTTTTGTAATACGGCTATCATTAAGCGCCAGTAAGCGTTCCTTATAAAACTCAGGAAGTTTTGAGCGGTTAATATCAAATCGCAAGTGGATCGCACTGGCTACTTTATTAACGTTTTGCCCACCAGCCCCTTGCGCACGAATAGCACTGAGCTCCACTTCCCACTCATCAATTGTTACAGCGTTTGAAATAATTAACATTAGATTCAGTTACATTTGGCAAAAATGCATTATAGCATTTGCAGCATACAGACCAAAATAGGCTAATATAGATAGCGGCTAAAGCTATATTAAACGTTTACACTATACTTAACCTGAATTCAGGTAACTCAGTTTTTTAGGCTATATTTAATCTTTAATGCAATAACGGGAATAAACAAAGGATCTAACTATGAAAAAATTATTATTATCAATCAGCTTATTAGCTATGAGCTTTTCAAGCTTGGCGATAGACATCACCGAAAGTGATCTGCAAGGGTATATGAAAGCACTGCCTGCAGTCGTTGACTGGTCACAAAATCAAGATTCTTTAAAAAGCATGGATCTAGGTAGCATGTTAGGTGGCTCTGAAGGCGGCACTGGCGCAATGGCATTAGGCGCGCTTGGTATGATCAAAGATAACGATTTATACAAAGAGTTTGCGGCATTAACGAATAAATATGGTTTTACTCCTGAGCAACTTATTTCTGTAGGCACAGAAGTATCAATGGCTTACTTTGAAAACATCAAGGGTAACCTATCACCAGAAAATAAAGAAAAAGTAAATCAGCTGATGGGTGGCTTACAAAGTATGAGTGGCTCAAAAGATAAAAGTGCCAGCTCAATGCTAGGCTCGGTCGCTAATTCAGCAAATGCTGCAAGTACAGACACACCTGTTGTGAGCGAAAACAATTTAAACCTAGTGAAAAAATACATGCCACAACTGCAAAAACTATTTGCAATGGTACAATAATAACCACTGTTCCCAATAAAAAAGCGACCTTGAGTCGCTTTTTTATTGGTTGTAACTAACATAGCTGAAACTTATACTGGCAGTAATTGCTAGCCACTTTAATTATTGATTTTATGCCACTTAACGCTCTGCCACACGCTACAACTGACGACCAAAAAAAGCAATTGTGCGTACTACTTGCACTTATAATCAGTCGTGCATCAAACGGCTATAATAATTCTACTCAGCAAATCACCAAGCGCCTCTTCAATCATATTAAGAAAGGTTACTCATTTTCTCAGGCAGAAGTAAGCAAATACACGAAACAGCTCGAAGCAGACGATCTCATTTGGAAATTGCCATATGGAAATAGCTTTCGTATCTCAATCAACGCTATTGCCCATGTCGTTGTTAATGTTTGCCAGCTGCCTAACTTATTAAATGCATTTGTTACAGAAGCAACACAACGCTGTTTTTACTACGATAGCCATTGCGATTTCTTGCAAGTACTATTTGATTACATTCGCCGCGAACGAAGTGGGGAGCCTCACTCCCCCATTGATTTATCAAAAGAAATTGATTTTAAGTTTATTAATTTACTCGCGCAGTCACAATATAGCAGTCAAGTGTGGCACTGCTTGCCCACACAATGGCAACAATTATGTTTAGAAAACTTTATTAGTGGGCAGTTTTTTAACCTTAGCGAAGAGCCGGCTTGGCCCACACTTGTTAGCCAAGCAAGTCCTGCACTTCCAACTAGAACACGCATTTACCTAAATGAAAACTTAGCCCTTCTATTACAAGATAATCACTTTGCGCAATTGCTCGATGACAAACGGGATCGTGTGTTAGCCACCTTTGTTGAGGCAAATACCAATGCCATTAAGGGTAATTGTATTGATGTCGCACTTATACAATATAAAAGTGCATTAACAGCATTTAGAAAGCTATTCGGAAAAGGAATATATCCAGCTGAACTGAGCGGGTTATTGTATTCGCTTTGCTTATTTATCAGCGGGAGTGCTGCTGATCTTAAACAGCTCAACACCTGCAATAAGTGGTACAAAAAAAACCTTGGAGAATTAAGTCATGCCAGCCAAGCTATCGATTATCTGCTTGAAGAAGACTTAGCTCATTATCAACATCATCGCCTAGTCAGTAGCTTACATTATTTGCTTAATAACCCTAATGCATTGGCACCTTTATTTTGCTTATTACTAGCGATTATTAAAAACGCCACAGACGAGCAAATAAACCAGCTCCGAGGTGAAACTGCGCTATTAACACAACTTAAAAGCACCGTAAGTCGCCAACAACACTGGTTAGCAACACAATGTATGCACCTTGTTAATTGGCTTAGTGATGATACTGCACTGCCTAGTAGCGGGCTGCTGCAGCATTTTACCCGTGTACCGCAATGGCAACGTTGGCTTGATGAAATTAGTCAAATAAACACCCCGACTTGCCAGCAACGCATAATTTGGCAATTGGATGTCACGCATTTAGATTTACCGATTATTCAAGCTAAAGTGCAACAACTCAATACCAAAGGCGAGTGGACCAAAGGCCGTAAAGTAAATGCCCATGAACTGATTTACAGCCAATATGAAGACGCATTAACAAGTGCCGACCGACAGTTAATTCAAGTACTCAATAACCACGCTGGGTTTGGCTATAATGATATACAGGCAACGGGTGCAGTATTGCAAGCATTGATTGGCTTTAAAGGGCTTGAAGATCATAACGCCCAACCACTGAGCCTAATTAAAGGTGAGTTTGTTATAGAAATTGCACAAGACATCAACGATTGCTACCGCCTTGTGATGCAACCGAATATCCTTGATGTGGATTGTGATTTTTTACTACTACATAGCCATGCTCACTGTTATCAGGTTTTCACTTTTGATGATAAACAACTAAAATTACAACAATTACTTGAACAACAACCTAACAACCTAACTGAAGAAAGGTTGCCGCAACTTAATACTGCTTTACAAGTACTGGCCAACGAGCACCATATAAGTAGCCAACGAACTGAATTTGCCCATATTAATAACGTACGCCAAGGCCTTTGTGACATCGCCGCTGTGATTTCACTCACTCAGTTAGGTATTAATGTTAATTTTTATATTATGCCAATTGGTGTTGATGGCCCTTGGCTCCAACCTGGGGTAGGTGCAGTAACATTAGCACACAGTGTGGATGAGCAATCCGACAGCATTGTTATCAAACGCGACTTAAAAGCAGAGCAAAAAGCACTACGAAAACTCTTAAAAAATATGGCTGGGATCTTTGCAGATCGACAAGCGCCGCATTACAACAAGTCACTGCAACAGTTTTACTTACCAGAAGATATAAGCCAAGCAATAGAGTTGCTTGAAACTGCGCAACAACAGCAGTCTTTACTATTAAGCTGGGATGAAAATAGTCAAGGCATGAAGGTCGCAAAGAGCAAACACCTATCACTTAACTTAAATGACGATAATGACTGGTTAAGTGTCAGTGGTAACATTGCATTGCCTAGCGGCCAAGTATACGAATTGCAAACACTACTCAAAACCCCACGACGCGGCAGTATTTTAGAGTTTTCAGAAGGGAACTCACTTTTATTGGATCAACGATTAACTAACTTGCTAAACCGCTTAGAAGGTATGCAACACCTTGACAAGCATAGCCCAACTGATGAGTTAAGGATTGCCAATGCCCGCGCCTTACCATTACATAAAACCATTGCCGATTTAGGTGATGTCACATTTGGTGATAGCTGGCAAACTCGCTTAGCTAAGTTTGAACAAACAATAGAGCCCAGTTTACCAGTGCATTTAGTGAATGTGCTGCGAGATTACCAACTAGTCGGCGTTAATTGGTTAATGCAATTGGCAAACTGGGGACTCAATGCCTGTTTAGCCGATGACATGGGACTGGGCAAAACACTGCAAACCTTAACCGTGTTACAAATGCGCAGTAGTCAAGGGGCCAGTTTAGTCGTTGCGCCAAAATCAGTATGTCATAACTGGAAAGTCGAATCCGAGCGATTTGCTGCGGACTTACATGTAAAAATCATTGAAAACGCCACCGCATGCGATGACATTCTAGCAACGGCAGGCAAACACGACTTAGTGATCGTCAGTTATGGTTTACTACCACTGATTGGTGAGCAACTCGCGCAGTTTTCATTTGCAAATATAGTGCTTGATGAAGCACAAGCGATTAAAAACCCCTTAAGTTTACGAGCCAAAGCAGCATACGCACTCAATGGGCAATTTAAAATCGCACTCTCTGGCACACCTATAGAAAACCACTTGGGGGAGCTGTGGAGTCTATTTAACTTTTTAATGCCAGGCTTTTTGCACACGCTGCCCGTATTTAAGAAGCGTTTTGGTAATGCCGATAAAAATCAACAGCAAGCCGACACGTTAAAAACCCTTATTGCACCGTTTATTTTGCGTCGAACTAAGCAAACAGTGTTGACCGAATTACCAGAAAAAACCGAAATAAATTTAACCTTTGCACTGAGCGATAAAGAACAAGCGCTCTACGAAGCAACGCGCTTAAATGCACTTGAACAAGCGTCGCAAGGAGACAGCCAATACATCACTATCTTAGCGTCTTTAACTAAATTACGCCGCGCCTGTATTGCACCACAGTTACTGTTAGAGCACAGCAAGTTACCATCGAGTAAACTCGACACCGCAGAGGCAATAATTACAGAGTTACTAGAGAATAATCACCAAGCACTGATCTTCAGTCAGTTTGTTGATGTACTTAAACTCGTTGAACAGCGCTTACAACAACGCGGCATAGAATATTGCTACCTTGACGGCAGTATGAGCAGCAGCAAACGAAAACAACAAGTTGATAAGTTTCAGGCAGGCAATGCCCCGTTATTTTTAATTAGCTTAAAAGCTGGCGGAACTGGACTTAACTTAACCGCCGCAGATTATGTATTGCATTTAGACCCCTGGTGGAACCCTGCGGTAGAGCAGCAAGCCTCTGATCGCGCTCACCGCTTAGGGCAAACTCGTCCTGTCACTGTGTATAGGTTAATTGCACAAAACACCATTGAAGAGAAAATCCTACAATTGCATGAGCATAAACAAGCACTAGCAGACAAAGTACTTGCAGGAAGTGGCGATGCAGGGCAACTATCGAAAGACCAATTGCTGGCGTTATTAAGCAACAATGATCTTTAATGTAAGATTATTCTTGGTGTGCCAAAGTAACCGCAAAAGCACTGGCGTCTTCAAGCCTGCTCAGCATTTTGGCACTAGGCAGGCAAATATCTTGCACAAAATGCAACACGTGTGGCTCAGGCTCACAAAACAAAATATCCAACGCTAAGCGATCTTTACCGTATAAACCACGGTGGATCATATTTGCTGAAAAAATCAGTAAATCCCCCGCTTGCATTTCTATAACCTGGCCACTGGCTAGATCATCACTTGAGTGGTGCCCGTTTTCAGATAACCTCGTCGCCAATTCAACAGGGGTATCCCAACGACGGTGAGAGCCCGGCACCAGCTCAATTCCGGGTTCATCCTCAAGCGCCACCCGACAATGAATAACCTCAGGCCCCGATAACGCAGCTTGCTGCTCAAGCAAACTCAAATGGTACTGCATATCACGATGCCAATAGTTTTCTTGCTCAGGATTGACTGGGTTGAAAAATAACTGGGTATTCATAAATGCCGCTGGGTCTAAAATTGAATCAACTTGCGCCATCAACTTATGACTGGCGATAAATTTAAACAACCGCAGTCGTTGAGCATCATCTAAGTAAGTGTTAGCCGTCAAATAAGCACTATTAACCGCCTTAGTTTGATAAAACTGTTGATTATCAGCAATCCATTGTGTATGAAAGCAATTGATCACCTCATGCACTTGCGCAAGCTCACGAGCAGTGTAAAAACCTTTAATATAAAAAAAGCCATGTTGCTCAAATTGCGTATTGATCATCAGGCTAATTACCCTTAGATTTTAAGATGGATTGAACTGCTTGGGCTAATTGTGGCACCACCTCTTGCTCAAACCAAGGGTTTTTAGAGAGCCAAATATTATTACGCGGGCTGGGGTGTGGTAGTGGCAAAATAGTAGGCCAATACTCACGCCACGATTTTACTAACTCAGTAAGCGATAAATGTTTAGTCTGAGGAAGGTGGTACGCCTGCGCGTATTTACCCAGCACTATAGTCAGCTTAATATTAGGCAATGCAGCTAATAATTGCGCACGCCAAGCAGGCGCACACTCTTTGCGTGGAGGTAAATCGCCAGACTTGCCTTTACCGGGGTAACAAAACCCCATTGGCAAAATAGCAATTTGAGCCGCATCATAAAAATCTTCTTGATCCAACCCCAACCACTGACGCAACCGCTGACCGCTAGCATCATCAAAGGGTACCCCTGTTTGGTGCACTTTGAGGCCTGGCGCTTGCCCTGCAATTAAAATCCGTGCGCTAGGGTTAAACTGGATCACCGGACGAGCCCCCAACGGCAAATCAGGTTCACAGATCACACAATTACTAACTTGAGTTAATAAGTTACTCTGGCTCACTATTTTGCCCTATTCGCCACAATACACCACTTGGATCATAGACCACAAAATCAATCATATGCCATGGCTGTAAAGTAGGCTCTGTTATTGTAATACCATACTTTTGGGCCAAGCCTGCGCTTTTTAGTTGCGCATGCCATGCCTGCACATCCTCAACTAAAAGGTGCATCATAAAGTTTTCGGCATGTTGCTGATTATAAAAATTTTGCAGTAAGAAACTGCAATCACCCTGATAAAAATAAGCCATTTCAGGGCTTTGCCACGCTAGCTCAAAACCCATTTGCTGATAAAACTCGCAACTTAACGCGTAGTCTTTAGCAGGTACAAATGCTTTGATCTCCTCACAACTCAAGTTTGCCATGCAACCCTTTTCCTTAAGTTAGTATAAATATGATCTGTAATAATCTAACTACGCTTGCTCAGACCACACTGCAAATTCATTGCCACTGGGCTCTGTAAAATGAAAGCGACAACCACCTGGAAACGAAAAAATCGGTTTAGTGATCGTCCCGCCGTGTTGTTCAACTTTAGCAAGTGTTTGACTAATCTGCTGGCTATAAAACACCAATAAAGCGCCGCCATGTTGCGTTAATGAACAAATAGGTGCTTGGTAAAAACCGCCATCAAGTCCCGCTGTCACAGCGCTAAACGCCGTATATTCAGGGCCATAATCAGTAAACTGCCAATTAAACACCGCTGCAAAAAAATCTTTCGTTGCAGCAAGATCTGCCGCAGCAAACTCAACATAATTTAACTTTTCATGTATAGCCATAACGGCTCCTAACCAAATTTATATAACTGACAACTAAGCATACAAGCAGCTGAAAAATTTGCGAACTTTTCAATTAAAACAACAGATAATAAAAAGCAGATCATAATTTTACTAAGTAATTATAATTAAATTTTGGGCAAGTAGCTTAGCACAAACAACAAAGTGAATACGAATCACTATCTTTTCTGTATCTAGAATATATAATACCCGCTTTATTCGCTCCCCACTTTGGGCCTTTGAGGGATCATTATGCACGCTCAATCTGTCAAAAACAGTCAAACAGTCTCGATAACCTCGAAACTAAGTCATATTTATCAAGCTCATAGCTATCGAATAGCGGTGTTCTCACGATTTTTAGCTGCCATACTAGGTGGTTACACCTTTACAGCAGTATTCACCTCTTTACTGAGCATTACTTTGCCGCTAAAAAAGTCAGACGCTGTTTTACTTAGTGTTAGCCTCACTATTCTTATTTATAGCTGCGTATTTATTTGGGTGTTTGCAGTTAAATCACTGATCAGAATATGGATCACTATCTTACTAACTACAGCAGGGTTAGCGCTGCTCTTATCTGTACTAAAGGGCTGGTTATGAAAGAAAACTTTTTTCGCTCTATGACCTGGATGCATACCTGGGTTGGCTTGCTGGTATGTTGGTTACTGTATTTAATTTTTTATGCTGGTACTTTAAGTTTTTTTCGTGACGAAATAACGTTGTGGAATCAACCTGCGCTACATCATGTCCAAACAACTGAGACACGTATAGCACAACAAAAATCACAGATCATTGCCGGGTTTGATTACCTACAAAATACCGCAGCAGATTCGCCACGTTGGGGCATCTATTTACCCTCGCAGCGCGAGCCGCAGCTTAATTACGCCTATGAAAAACCACGCCCAGAAGGCCAGCGATTTGGTGGTTGGCAAGATCATTTTATTGATCCGCAAACAGAGCAAACCATCGAACAACCAAGAGCCACAAAAGGCGGGAACTTTTTTTACCGACTCCATTTTGACTTACACTACCTAGATGTACGCACAGCCCGTTGGATAGTCTGCTTTGCCAGCTTATTTATGTTGGTAGCGCTTATCTCGGGCGTGGTGATCCACAAACGAATTTTTAAGGATATGTTTAGCTTTCGTGCTAATAAAGGCAGCCGCAGTTGGTTAGATGGTCATAATGTATCCTCAGTTTTAGCGCTACCTTTTCATCTTATGATCACCTATACCGGATTGATAACACTAATATTTATGTTATTTCCATACCCTGCAATGACCGCCTACGAAGACGGTGTGCGCGGTTTATTCAATGACGTACTGCCAACCAATGTGCGCAGTAAAAGCAGTCCAGAGAGTGCGCCACTGACTGATATTGAGGGCGTTTTAGATCACGTTTATACTAACTGGCCTAATGCTGATTTAACGCAAATATCTATTCGTGACCCAAACAAAGCCTCAGCAACAATCACTGTGCGCGCTTCTACCGGCACACAGCTACGGGATCAAACTCCCACTTTATTATTCAATGGAGTTGATGGTAGCTTAATTGCAAAAAGTGCTGCCCAGCTGAGTAATACAGAAGTGTTTTACGATTCAATGACTGCACTGCACACAGGGCGTTTAGCCAACCCGCTACTGCGTTGGTTATACTTTTTATGTGGCATTGCCGGCTGCGTCATGATCGCAAGCGGCTGTATAATGTGGGCAAAACGTATTCGCGAGCGGATGAAAAAACAACAAACCGCATCGTTCGGTTTAAAGCTCGTTGAAGCTTTAAATCTCGCCACGTTAATGGGCCTACCACTAGCGACTTGCGCTTTCTTTATTGCCAATCGACTGATACCAATTAACACCGTAGAACGCGCTGATAAAGAGATTCTAGCGTTCTTTTTGACCTGGCTTGCTGTTGCGTTATTTGCCTTATTTAAACGCACCAAAGCGCAATGGCGACAACTTGCTTGGCTCAATGCTGTTGCCTGTATTGCGGTGGTACTCATCAATGCACTGACAACCGACGGTAATATAATCAGCTATTTTCAAAACGGCCAATGGGCACTGTTTAGCTTTGACTTATTATGTATCGTATTTGCTGGGTTATTTGTGGTTCAGGCCAAAAAAATACCTACTCAAACCCAGATTAATACACAGATGCAGGGTTCAAGGCGCTCAGCAAAAACTAAGTTACAGGAGCAATCATGATGCATGAGTTACTGCAATTTAGCCTATGTTTACTGGCATTTAATTGTTTTGCTTTAGCAAAGTTCAATCATTATCGAGAGGTATTTAAAACTCGCCCAAATGAAAAGCAGAGTAAACAATTTTTACTTGCGGCTTGGATCAGTATTTTACTAAGTTTAGTATTGAATGTGGCCCAACATAGCGGTTACGGTGCCTTGTTATTTTGTGGTTATATTGCTGTAAGCCTCTTAATTTTAATGATTTTTTATAGCTTCAAAGCATCATGGGTAAAAGTGATGAGTATGCTAAATATCAGCGTAATCATACTGAGTGGACTATTTTTAAGCGTTTTTTAAGCTTAGTTAGTAAAATTATGATCTGAGCATAAAAAAAGGCAAACTAAATTAGTTTGCCTGCATAGCCAGTAATCTGGTTATAAAAAGTAGGGGGATACACATGTCTACAAATAGCTTAGGGCAGTTGCTACTCAAGCTATGTAGGTATCTTACTCATTTCATGTGTCATATTTATTACTGCAGCAATTTTTTATACACAAAGATTAATTAGCTGCAGTAACAACCACACAACATCTATAAAAATAATTTACAATCAATTGGTTGGGCTTTGCTTTACCATAATTAATTGTTCAGTATTAAATCCGCGTTGTTGTGCTGCGGCTTTAAAATCAGCTATACGTTGTTCACTCACTTGGGGTGTACGTGCTAACAACCACAAGTAATCTGTGTTATAACCAGACACATACGCGTACTGATAATCTTGCTGATCTAACCCAAACACCACATACGAGCTATAAAACGGCCCAAAAAACGACACTTTCAAATGCCCTTCATTATTACTGGCAACAAATTGTGCTTTACCTTGCGCCTCACTCCATTCATTATCTTGTGCATTAAAACCACGGTTTAATACCGTTACACTGCCATCTTCATTAATAACGTAATTTGCGGTGACGTTTTCTAAGCCGCGCTCAAAAGAGTGATCTAAACGAGCAATTTCATACCACTTTCCTTGATATTGCTCGAGTGAAAATGGGCTTACAGGGCTAACTTGCTCTGGCATACCAGTACACCCGCTCAATAAACTGCCAACAAATAAAGCAAAACCAATAAAATAATGATTTTTCATAGTCGCATCCTTAATAGTTGATCTTTAGTTTACGTAATAACCAGCAAAAAAGTTCACTAAATACTAGTGGTTATAAAAGGCATAGGTTAGGATCATCTTTTTACTAACTAAGTGAGCTAATAATGAAGATATGGGTTGATGCCGATGCCTGCCCGGTGGTGATCAAAGAGATTTTATTTCGCGCCGCAGAGCGTACGCACACTGAGACCATTTTAGTTGCTAACCATGCAATGCGCATCCCACCCTCTAAATATATTAGCCGTTTGCAAGTATCATCAGGATTTGATGTTGCCGATAACGAAATAGTAAAGCGCATAGCCGCCAATGATTTAGTGATCACCGGTGATATTCCGCTGGCCTCTGAAGTAATTGATAACGGCGCTCAAGCACTCAACCCGCGCGGCGAGTTGTATACCAGTGAAAACATTCGTTCATTGCTTAATGTACGTGACTTTATGGATAGCATGCGCTCAAGTGGCGTTGAAATGGGGGGCGGTCCTCCACCATTAAGTCAAAGCGATCGCCAAAATTTCGCAAATAACTTAGATCGCATTTTAGCGAAAAATAAATAATGACAGAGCAATTTATAGGCTTTGGCGAGCAACCTTTCAAAGTCGCAGTTTACATTGCTAATACGCCGCCTATGGCAGAATATAACGACCTTTGTACCTTATCTCCGCTCGCCACAGGTCAGATCAACACAATCAACCAAGCATGCGGTAATGGCTGGCGTAAAGTCTTTAACGTGTATGCAAAAGTACTGTTTGCGCTACCAAGTGAGTTTTATCAATTTGCAAAACTCGCCCCCACTTGGCAGCAATATCGTGATACTCACTTATTGCAAAGCAATAGCCAAACGGCTCTATTATTTAGCCCACCGCAACTGATAAATTCCACCACATTGCATATTATCGCTGGGCGGACCTATGCCAAAGCATTAATAAGCCAAGGGTTATTAACAGCACAATTGCAGTGGTTAGATGAAGAATTTGCAATAGATAGAGCAAATAAATTAATTGTGTGCCCCTACTTTGACTATCGCCAACTGAGCAATATAAAAATAGCTCGGCTTAGCCAATTAGTTGCCGAGTGTTTTTAATAATATGGCGCAGTAACACTTTGTTAGCTAAGCTTAAAAAAGTTAACAAAGCTAGGATGATCTCCACACTATGAAAATACTCGTCGTTGACGATATGCCATTAATGCGCCATGTATTGATTAATATGCTCAGAACACTTAACTTTCCAGATCTAGTCGAAGCCACAGACGGCCTTCAGGCACTAACCTTCTTAAAAAACCAACATTTCGACTTGGTGATCACCGATTTACACATGCCCAAAATGGATGGGAAAACCTTACTCAACCGAATTCGTGATGATCAAGAGTTAACGGCGCTCCCCGTACTTATGGTAACCTGCGAAGACAATTCAGCAGCAATCAAAGAAATTATTGCCGCAAAAGTGACCGGTTTTATTATCAAACCCTTTAATTTAAACGTGTTAGATAACCAACTAAAAAAAGTTTTAAAGCAACAGTGAGCTCATCCACGCAGCCCTTAAAAAGGATGATCAATCATCACCCACATATTTGTGCCTTCGTCTGATACCGCTAAATCAGTTCGCACGACTAAACCTGCTAACATAGCTCGCAAACCAACACCGTAATCAAATTTAATGTCTTCGGTCAGCGTGCCAATATCATACTCAGGCGCAACTCGGCCAGCTTCAGCAAATGCTACCAATTGAAACCAATCTAGCTTTAAAAACTTCAGCCATTGTACATCTTCAATAGGATTATATTTAAGTGTGTGGCGATATTCTGCTGTGGTATAAATGGCTGCCTTGTCGTGAAAACGGTAAAAATCGTACCCTTTCATTCTTTTAAAGCCACCTAACGTAGCCCCTTCGTTATATGGTGCTGCATCGGTAATTACGGTTGAGCCATCGGCATTATTAAGCACATTCCAGCTAGGTGAATAGGCGGTCCAAAAGTTAACTGCTAATACCCGCTGGTGTGCATATTCAGTCTCGCCAAAAGAAAAGAACTTACTGGCGCTAAATTGCCATAAATTCCAATCATATTCTTCATCGCCCCAAGGTGATGACGAAGTGTAAGACACATACTGACGACTACCAAAACTGGGGTTAGTAGCAAAATCGGTATTGTCATACAACAAACCAAACTCCACCGCTGACATATCACCACTGAGCTGCTGCGATTCAAACTCAAAACTCTGAAAACGACTAAAGTAACGCGTGGTGGCAACCATCGCCCCTGACGTTAGCGGATTCCACTCTTTACCACCCGAAGGTTCAGAGACCAACATCCCGTTCTTTAACCTGTAATCAATTATGCCACTGTCTTTAGTGGCACCAAATGGCAGCGCATATTCAAGCTTCATATCAACCCAATTAGAATCGCCATCTGCTTCTAAATATTGCTCATTGCTTGATTCATTACTGCCAGGTGTTATTCCACCAGGGGCAACAGGTTGGCGAGCGCCGGTATAGGCACGTTGATCAGGAAAATACGCAAACAAGCCATTGGCACTCAAATACCATCGTTCACTATTATTGATCCGGTAATTAAACACCCCAGCCCAAAAACCATGGCTTACATCCCCTTTAAATGCAGTAGCACCAATACTCATTTGATCTTGATGCCAACCTTTAAGCATTCCCCCTACACCCAAATTAAAGCCCATGGTTTCGGTGCTAAAAAAGTACGGTAATATGAGGTTCTCTTGCACTTTATCGGGGGTTTCTTCACGGTTAACACTCGATTTAACTAGGCTGACATCAGCATGAGCCAATCCCATGGAACCGCTTAGCAATAATAAAGCCACAACATTCAGTTTGTTTGCCACTGTAATTTTCCCTATCCCAGATCATCACTTTGGGTTGATTTTTATTCACCCAATTAAAGATACCAGCTAGTTACTAAACTGCAAAGTTGCTACTTATTGAATTACTTAAATATTGCTTAAATCATCATCGCACTGAAGCTAAGATAATAGCCACGCCTGAAAGCGCTGGACTGTTGCAGTCACCAACCACGGGGATGTAAGGTTCGGGCGGCGGGATACGAGCGGCGAGCAAACCTTAGCTCTTCCTTGTAGGTCGTCATTTATGGCGACAATGTCTAATATTGAAAATTGACGCAAAAACTTTGTGTTTTCCTCTAAAGCGCAGCGCCTCATAAACTCTGTGGTGAATAAATTACTTAATTATTTTATTGCACAAAGAGCAGTGAATGAGAAGCCAAAAAGCTACGGTTGACGAGCCACGAGCGACGGGCGGAGAGCTTCGGATTAACCCTAGTCACTTTCTAGACCCTAGCGCCTTTCTCTTGCCTGTGATTGTTTTAAAGCAATTTCACCACCGAGCTCTCCGAGGCGCGCCCTACACCGAGTAGTTAATAGCGCGGGCGACTGGTCGCGAGCAGCGGGCTACTGATTAACCCTAGCTCCTAGTCATTTTCCTAACACCTAGCGCCTTTTTGCACAAAGAGCAGTGAATGAGGGTAAATGAGAAGCCAAAAAGCTGCGGGTGACGAGCGACGGGTTACAGATTAAACCTAGCCCCTAGAACCTTTTATTGCCTTTTACTTACACCGAAGAAACCTAAATAAACGCTTTCATACTTGGTAACAGCTCAACCTGCTCACTCAGTTCGCCAGCTGCTTTATTAATAATATTAATACATAAACCAATGTGTTCTAGTTCACTATTAGACAAGTTATTTGCAATAGCAGTCGCTTTGGCCATATTTATTGCCCCTAATACTGACTGAATTGTTTGGCTCATCAGTAGCTGCATACGCGCAACAGAAATATCAAACTCATCAGCAAAATCAGCTAACATATAAGCCGTTATTTCATTACTAAAATTACCCGCGCCTTGTGAATTATAGTCACCTAGCGACATTGCATAATTCCTTGAAATAGCGGGCTGTGAACCACCTTTTGCACAATCAATGCTCGTCTGTTCAATAATCGCTTCAATATTTACCAAATCGTAAAACGGTGCGAGCTCTAAGCCACTTTTACCAACAAAAAAACTAATATTTTTGCCGTGAGCATCATAATTACGCACTAAAATATTAAATGTCATCCAACGAATAAGTTGCGCCTGATATGCTTGCACATTCGCGGTTTCAATATTAAACAGCTTAGGAAAAGAAACACCATCTCGAATATAAATACCATCACCTTCATCACCGTGCTGGCGCTCGTATTTGTAAGAAGGCGGCAAATTAGTCGCTTGGCACCCATCAATAACATGACGACGTAAAACTCGGTTTTGTTCTTTAACAACACGCCTATCAAAACGATCAATAACAAAGGTTCGCACTTCACCATAGCTACGCAATTCAACGTCTGGCACATCAAGTCCTGCGCCTCTTGCCAGTAACATAGTAAATAACTCATTTACGGCAATGAAAGGCGCAGCACCCGTTTCAAATTTAAAGATTTTATTAGAGCATAACTGGCCTTCACCAAACCCTAATCTTCCATCTATTTCGAGTAGATTAAGCTTATCTTGAACCCCAGCAACAGAGAGTCTCGTTCGCCCATCCCACAGTGTAATGGCCTCGCCTGCTTGCTTAAAACGGCTAAGCTTTTGACTTAACTCCTCATTAGTTATTTCGCGAAAAGAGGTTTGCTTTACAGCACTATTACTTGCCTTAAACGACAAAGCACCTGACGTCTCTTCCCCAATTACCTTTATTAAACCAAAAGTATTATTCTTAGAAATGGTCGTGCTACTGATGATCTCTTCAAGGCCTTTGCCTTCCGGCAATAAATTTTGTAGGTAATTGCGCACTGCACGAGAGTCAAAATCGCCATTGAGTGGCAAATGAGGTGAAACAGCAAAACCCTCGTTGCTCCAATTAGCCTCATAAGTAAATGAAATTTCATTTTCAGAGCCTACTGCTAATGTAATCTCAGCCACCTTTTGCGATTGACCGATAAACACATCTAAACTATTTAGGTTAGTACCACTGTTCATCGCTCACCTCTTCATTGCTGTGAGCTATATCATCACTAACAAGGCTAAACGACAACCCTAAATACTCCATAACTTTAAGTACATTATGCAGTTGCACGGTTACATCACCTTTTTCTATTTTTATTAAGGTTGGCTTAGAAATAGCAAGCGCGTGTGATACATCCATTAATGTCAGCTTCATTCCTGTGCGTTTTGCAGTAATGGCTTTAGCCAGCTGCATGGGCGAAAATGGCTTAGAAAGCTCAGGCATTTCAGTACGCTTAACAACTCTTCCGAGTGTTTTTTTGCTAAGGGTGTCACTCATATTTGGTCAACTATAATTTACTTATACAACCGATTTTAGGACACCCAAAGCAAAAGTCAACAATACTTTACTTTTAGATTAAAGCATAAATTAACCAGACCATAAGAAAGTTATATTTTACTTATGGATAATTGAAATTTAATTAAACCCCATAAGTAAACTTAAATTGACTAGATAATAATAAAGCTGGCGAGTTGAAGTAGCAACGGGTGACGAGTCGCGAGCTATGGGCTGCGGAATAATCCTAGTATTTCCTTGTAGGTCGTCATTTATGGCGACAATGTCTAATGTTGAAAATTGACGCGCTAAAGCACGACCTACTTTCGAGGTACGGGCTTCGGCAATAACCCTAGCACCTAGTCACTTCCTTAGGGGCCTTTAAACCCTTTTTGCCTTTAACTAATCTTTAAACCAGCGATAAAACCCGAACACACCAATAAATGCTAAACAGCCAACAACTACTAATTGCCAAATTTTGTAGTTAACCTTTTCCTCTTCATAAGAGGTAGACATCAAAGAAGTATTCACATTCGATACAGGTGTTAGCGTCATAGAGTAATTAATTACTGGTACTGCAATCAAATTCACTTGAGGCTTAGTAACCTCAGGTTTATGCAAGTGCATGTTTACTTTAGTCGGTGGTTGCCACTGCGCCTCAAACCTTGCTCGCTGCTCAGCTCGATTTTCGCTACACCAAACAAAGTCTGCTTGTGTC
The DNA here is from genome assembly GCF_005886375.1 of Pseudoalteromonas sp. S1727. NCBI lineage: Bacteria > Pseudomonadati > Pseudomonadota > Gammaproteobacteria > Alteromonadales > Pseudoalteromonadaceae > Pseudoalteromonas > Pseudoalteromonas sp. S1727. The sequence continues at coordinate 10,019 of NZ_PNDT01000033.1, read as the reverse complement.
ATGTCTTTAGTTCTACAACGATCAGGATGTTGGTAAAACTGGTTCCATTGCAAACGTTTACTATCACTATCGTATGTTTTACTGTAAACCGTAGCGTCATAAACCTTTTTATTTAATAAATCATTTGCCGATGAACGCGTGTACGTTCGTGAACTCGAACGAGTTCTCACCTTAGTTGGACTTTTGCAATGACGACCTAGCTGTTCAAATAATGCTGAAGAGCGCTTACGTAAACGCTCCCCCTGAGTTACTGTATAACTCGATCTCATTCGGTCTTTAATGTTTTCTCGCTCAGCCTCAATACGCTCACATTGTGCTTGTGAATATTGCTCTGCGGCCAATACGTCACAGCTCAGAATCCAGCAGATAGCCAATAAAATCCTTTTAATCATGTTTGCATCACTGTTGTTAAATTAGGGTTAGCGTACCATTTTTTATACTAACGGCAAGGTTTTCAATCAAAGAAGCCGATGCTTATTATTTGCCTCATGTAATGAAGCGAATAATAGCTTTAATTGCCTCATTTTGGAGTTTGCGTGTATCAAGCTGCGGGCTACTGATTAACCCTAGCTCCTAGTCACTTCCCTAGAGCCTAGCACCTTTACCACAGTAGGCGTTAAGCTTGCTGACGCGAAAAGCGTAGCTTTTAAATTGAAAATATTCGTTATGTCGCGTTGGCGACGGCAACAAAAAAAATAACCGCCGTGCATAGCGCATAAGGGTTAAAAAACACTTCCATTTGTACCTATTTATCTAGTATGTTTAATGCTCAATCGAAAAGGAGAAAACTACATGGATGATCAATTATCTTTGTTTGATGAAATACCAGATAAAAACGAACATGCGGGATCACCGCAAGAGTCTAACCGTAAGTTTTGTACTGAACTCGAAGAAGAGCTAACGACTATTGGCTTTGCTGAATGTACTGACAATCAACCTCAAATACAAAAATATATAAAGCGGGCAGCCTACCAGGATATGTATGGCGGGACACGTCACAGCACATTTTTAATACATCACAAGACTAAAGGTTTATTAAGAATAGAAGCTCATAGACAAGTACAAAGCGGCTCTGTGGATCAAAAGTTTCCATTCTTTTATGAGTCATTAAGTAATGCACCAGAGGAAACGGTGGTTATTGTGTTCGATGGAAAAGGCTACAAAAAAGAGGCGTACAACTGGTTGTTGACACAAACCAAAAACCATACAAATAAAACATTCAAAGTATTTTCCTCAAAAGAAGATTTTCTTAGTTACCTAATCGGCTAATTTATGTCGCGTTGGCGACGGCAACCAAGGGGCGCATAGCGCCGTACGTCCCTTGGAACCCCACGGCGCCCCGAGCATTTTGCTACTTCCTCAAAACCTAAATTGATATGAACGTAAACGCCGTGTAAGGCACATCCATGTGCCAGTCACGGCTTCGATTGCTTCCATGCAATCAATTACTCATCAATTGAGGTTTTTCGGGCAAAATGACGGGGGAATTGTCTTAGCATTAGCCTTTAATTCAATAGTGAGTTAATGCTTGTTTACATTGCATTTTTTAGTAAACTGAGTGTTCGCAAACAGGGAGTGGGTTTATGCAGCAGATTGGTATTTACGAGCAGTTAATTACACAAGTAATCAAGCAGAACTTAAATCGTGATCAATTTTATGTCGGTGAGCGTCAACTGGAATCGGCTGAGGCTGCAACGTGGCTTTCGCGCTTTTTAGGTAAGTTGGTTGAACATGCAATTGATGCAATCCCTAATTCAGACGAGCGTTTGCAAGAGCAAATTAACCTCGCAAACAACCTTGTACTGTGGCTTAAAGATCATATTCGCGATGACGAGCTGATCAACGAAAACCTTATCGATAGCCAAGGTCGTATTCTCACCGCGTTGTTTAATACCCAAAACCCTATTGCGGCAAACCTTAAAGATTACTCCAAAGATATATTCCCGCTAACAGGGCTTACCCAAAGCGAGTTATTTAGCGGCGCTAATGCAGGTATCTCGCTCGAAACCGAGCTAAAGCGCGAGATTAAATCGGCTGATACTATTTACTGGCTTGTCTCATTTATAAAATGGACGGGGCTGCGCATATTTAAAAATGAGCTTGAAGCCTTTACCAAAAGTGGCAACAAACTCAAAGTAATTACCACCTCGTATATGGGCGCAACAGATGCTAAAGCGGTTGAGTTTTTAGCAAGCCTACCAAATACAGAAGTAAAGCTAAGCTACAATAATCAGCAAGAGCGCTTACACGCAAAGTCATACTTGTTTATGCGTAATACGGGGTTTCATACTGGTTATATTGGCTCGTCTAATTTATCGCATTCGGCGCTTACCAGTGGCCTTGAGTGGAATTTAAAAATTACCGCACAAGAGATCCCGCATATTATAGCCAAAACCAAAAGTACGTTTGAAACCTACTGGGAATCAAAAGACTTCGAGCTGTTTACAGGCGCAATTGAGTGTAAAGAAAAGCTCATAAATTCACTTAACGAGCAACGCGGTAACGGCCAAGCAAGTAACCAGTTTTATTTTGATATAACCCCTAAAACCCATCAGCTCGCTATTTTAGAAAAGCTAAGCGTAGAGCGCAGCGTACATAACCGCTTTAAAAATTTAGTGGTCGCCGCAACAGGCACAGGTAAAACCATCATATCGGCGTTCGACTTTAAAACCGTTTACGACAAAAACCCAAACGCACACTTTTTGTTCGTAGCCCACCGTGAAGAAATACTCAAACAAGCGCAAAGCGCTTACCGTGGTGTGCTTAAAAATAATGACTTTGGCGAGTTGTGGGTGGGTAACTACAAACCACAACGTTATAACCAATTATTTGCGTCAATCCAAACGCTGAATAGCCAAATTGAGTCGCTCAATTTAACCAGCGATTACTACGACTACATAGTAATAGATGAGGTACACCACGTAAGCGCTGCAAGTTATCGCGCAATATTAAACCACTTTACGCCCGCAATATTACTTGGCTTAACCGCTACACCAGAGCGCCAAGATGGCGCCAATATACTCGATGATTTTTGTGGCGTAATAGCTGCTGAAATTCGCTTGCCAGAGGCAATAAATCAGCGCCATTTATGCCCATTTCAATACTTTGGCCTTGATGACGATACCGACCTAAGCCAAATAACATGGCGAGGTGGCCGTTACGATATCAGCGAGCTAAGTAACCTTTATACTGGTGAGAACAGCCGCGCTAACAAAATAATATCGAGTCTTGCTGATATAGTGACTAACGTTCAAGCTATTAAAGCGTTGGCATTTTGCGTAAGCCAAAAGCACGCAGAGTTTATGGCATCTAAATTTAACTTAGCAGGTATAAACGCCGATGTTCTGATCAGCAAAAACACCAATGATCGCGCGGCCAAACAACAAGCACTGCGCCAAGGCGAAATACAAATACTCTGCGTGGTCGATATTTTTAACGAAGGTGTCGATATTCCAGAGGTCGATACCCTGCTATTTTTACGCCCAACTGAAAGCCTAACGCTGTTTTTACAGCAACTCGGCCGTGGCTTGCGTTTACCAGATAATAGCCAAAAGCAATGTTGCACCGTACTCGACTTTGTAGGCAATGCCCGCCCAGAATACGATTTTTCCAGTAAATTCCGCGCACTCATTGGTAAAAGTAATCAGCCAATAAAAACCGAGATTGAAAACAACTTCCCGCATTTACCATTGGGTTGTCGTATAGAGCTACAGAAGCGCACACAGCAAACAATATTAAAAAATATTCAGCACGCTATAAACACTAAACGCCGTTTACAGCAGCTTATAAATAGCTATTCGCAACATACCAATGACGCGCTTACGCTAAGCAATTTTTTACGTATAAACCCACAAGTCACGCTTGAAGATATATACAAACCAAAAGCCGGTAGGCTCGGCGGCTGGCACTGGCTTAAAGGTGATGAAATTCTAGCAGAGCAAGCCGACATTTACGCCGCGTATTACCGCGCTATAAACACTCAATTACTGAGCTGCGACTCACTCAGCTACTTATGCTTTTTGCGTGATTTATGTGAAAACGATTTTAACTTTACCCCAATGCCACAAAATCAACAGTACGCGCTTATGGCGCATTACAATTTTTGGGATACCACAGGCACGAGTTTAGGCTTTAAAATCCTTGAACAGAGCTTACAGGCACTTAAACACAAAGAACTACAGCAGGAACTCGCACAAGTGATTGCGCTGTTAATAAACCGCATTCACCAGCAAGAAAGTGATTTAACGTGCTTACCTAATCACGCAATAAAATTACACAGCCGCTACACACGACAACAAATACTCGCAGCGTTTGGGGCGCACTTGTTTGATAAAAAATCGACCGCCCGCGAAGGTGTTTTAGAATTTAAAAACCAAAACCTAGAGCTACTATTCGTCACGCTCAACAAGTGCGAAAAAACCTACTCGCCCACCACGCTATACCACGACTACGCAATTAGCCCCACCCTGTTTCATTGGCAAACGCAAAACAGCGCCCGCCCAGAACACGGCCGTGGCCTTAGTTATATTGAACACCAGCAAACAGGCAAAACCATCCTGTTATTTGTACGTGAACAAGGCAAAGACGAAAACGGCCGAACTATGGGGTTTGTAAACTACGGCGAGGTTAAATACCAAAGCCACAACGGCAGTCAGCCGATGAATATAACGTGGGAGCTAACCAACCCCATGCCAAACGAAATGTGGCATGAAGCTGGGAAATTAGCGGTTGGGTGATAATTAAAAATAAGGATGTTTAATGAGCCATAACTATAAAATGACGAGGGCATACAATGAGCAAAACTGGATCACGAGTATTGATGATGTTCAAAGAGGCCTAAAATGTAATTGTACTTGCGTTGATTGCGGATCACAGTTAATTGCCAAAAAAGGAGCTGTACAAGCAAACCATTTCGCCCATGCTCCAGATGATAAGAAAGCAAAACACTGTAAATGGAGCTACGAAACTGAGCTTCACTTGTTAGCCAAAGAAGTACTTAACAACAATAAAAAACTAACAATACCAATTGGTAACTTTGATCCTTATAACTTTACACTTATTTTTGATAATGTTGATATTGAAACTCCCATTGATAATTCAAAACGAATTCCTGACGTGATTGGTTATTCAAAGGGTGAGCAGATTTTAATTGAAATCGCAGTATCTCATTTCTGTGGCACTGAGAAAACTAGTGAATATAGAAGGCTAAATAAAAACGCTATCGAGTTCGACTTTAGTAATTTCGTTCCTTCCTCTGAAGTAATAACATTAGAAGAAGTGAGTGACTTATTTGAAAACTCAAATGCAAAATGGCTGAGTATTGCTCCTGCTGGATTTATAGGAGAGCTATGCCATGCACATGAACGTCAATCAATTAAAGATTTAATGTTTGAAAGAAGGGAGTTTTTAAATAAATACGAACAAGAAAAGACAAGTTTATATTCAGCCGTAACGTTACTCAAGGAACAACTACAAGATTTATCATATACCAAAAATAACCTTGAGGTTATTGTAAAAAACGACGAAGAGAAAATTCGTAGTGCTTATAGAGTAGAATATAAAGGGCTTGTAAAAAATATTAAATATGCTTCACATAAACTATCTCAAATCAATGAAAGCATAAATCAGAGGTCAAATATAAAAAATAAAATCGATGAGTATGAAACTAGACTAAAAAGTGAACTGAATCTGAAAAACCAAGACTTAATAAGTAAAAAGAAAAAACTACTGGAAGATATTAATCAATTAAACAGTGTTAAAAATTTTACCATTAAAGAAAATAAAGAAAATGCTATTAAGGCTTTTCAAAAGGAAAAAAAGTTATTAATTGATCAGTTTAATAAAAGCCTAGAGAGTGAAGTCAGTGAACTTTCTTTCAGGAAGTTAAAATTAGAATCCGAAATTGTGCAGTTATATGAAGACAGAGATGCTGTTCAATTGCTAGTAAATGAGAAACAGTTGCTACTAGAATCAATCACAGTACAAAAATACGAAATCGAGAGTGAAAGAGAGCGACTAGAAATACTTGAAAGAAATATTATTAAACAAAACCGTCTATACTCGACCGCCGCAAAAAATATTGCGAGAATCACACCTGATTTAAAAGAGTTAACACGCAAAGCTGGAATTCCTTGGCCCTTCGCACATGACTTAGTTGATGAGCTGAGCAAAGAAATTAAGCCATAAATCTTTTAAAGTTTAGGGTCTTAAATAATAGGTCAGATTTGACGAACAAAGTACATAGAGAGTTTACCACAATACTAAACAAGCTCATTTGTCCAAATGTAATTATAGTTGAACACCATCAAAGACATTAGTAAATAGATTTGAGAAAACTTTCTCAAATCTAACTAACAGTCACCAATTGAAAAACTGGTAACTGCCGTATCAATTCTGAGGAGCTAGTACTGTTAATGCTATAAAGTTAATGCACTTTCAGTTAGATATCCAAAGTATGCTCTCCTTTCTCATAAAAGGGGCCGACTCCATAAGTTTTGTTGTTTAGAGATTCGTCTACCATTGATGTTGACATAATTACTTGGTAATCGGTTTTTAATTCACTACATTTACTCGCCAATATTCGTTGGAAATTTTTGCTTCTTTCTTCTGTCATCCCCTTATCTTCTATATTATCAAACATGGTAAAACAAGGTATTCTAAACTCGCTATCGTTAGTTGCGGTTAGAAGAACAGCAAGATGAAATGCATTTTTCAAAAGTACATTTGAGCTAGCTGAGAATTTAGCCCTTCCATCCAAGTGCATACTATCTGTTGCAAAATTAAATTCGAATTTTTTAGCGTTTGCAAATGCCTTATCTTCAACTCCAATATCTTTCGCTAATACATCAATTACGATCTCAGAAATACTGTTAAACACCTTTCTTTTTCTTCTAATGCTAGAAGTTTCAATAAGTTTAAGCTTATCCGATAATTTAGTAATATTTTTTTGTAATTCAGATTTCGTATCTATTTGTTGCTCTATATCTTGAGCTAACTCTATTTTATCTTGATAGCTTTCAATTTGTGCCTCTATAAAGCCTTTTTCTTTTGCTGCTTTAGTTATCTCAATCTCATAGTCACTTGCAAAGCTATTTAATTCGTTAAACTTAATTTTGTTTCTATAGTTTTCTTCGTTTATCCGCTTTAGGCTGGCTGTTAGCTTCACTTGTTCTGTTAGTTGCAGTTCTATCATTCTTCTAGTTTCGTTTCTTTGAAAGTTTAGTTCGTTGATAGATTGAATATAGGACTCATTGATTTGTAGATCATCACATGCTCTACATAATTTGCAGTTAGAATGTTCAGCTTGATCAGAGAGTTTTGACAGGCAACTTGGACAGTACTCAAATTCAATTAATCCAATATGGTTAACTGTAAATTGTGACTGTTTCAAAGCTATTTCACGTTCATCTAGTGTTTGAATAAACTCCTTGCTTTCTGCAATGTCATAAGAAATTGCAATAATCTTTTCATCTATAATTGATCTTTCTTTTGAGATTAAATTTAATTCATTTCTTACTTCTCGTAGTTCATTTTTTAATTTTTCTGACCCTGCAGGGATACTTTTTTCTATTTTATCTGACTTTACAGACTCTACCTCAGTTAATTGATGATGAAGACTTAAAATTTCAGCCTCTAGTTCTTTAACACTGGCTGGTATATTAGTTCTTCCCAAAATTCGATAAATTGCTTTTAAATCAGTATCTAATTTATCAAATCTTTTTTGAGCTTCGTAAAGCTTTTGACGTATCGTGTGAGCTTCTAAGTTGTCAAAGCCAAATAAGAATTCACCAATAGCAATACGCATTGACTCACGGTCATATGTAAATGATTCGGATCTAAAGATATTTGATGCTGGAGTATCTTGGTCCACATATAATAATCTTAATAATTGATGGACAGTTAGTGAGTCACCATTAGCCGTGATATGCTGCTCATATCCTAATAGCTCAAAAATTTGCATTGCAAAACTGTTACGGTCTTTACCTTTTTGATATTTGTAGACAGTCCACTTATCTAGATTTAATTTACTCTCTTCATAGCCGCCTTCATAAATTGAAATAGGGGGTTTATTAGATTCACCTTCAATTTCCCGCTTGAAAGTATAAGCTTTTTTGTTAATTAATAGCTCAATAAAAACCTGATCACATCCTAATGCTTCTTCTTTCCAGCTATCTTTTTTTATATCTCCGCCCAACCCGTAAGAAATTAGCTCAATTAAGGTTGATTTACCTGTTCCGTTTTCACCACGAATAACATTTAACCCTGAATGAAATTTTTCATCATAAACAGAGCTATCTTTCTTTGTTATTTTTACTCTTTCAATTTTTAATTTCGTTTGGTTAGTCATATCTATATTCCAAAAGTCCTGTTTTTAATTTGAGGCCATTCTTGCCATTCCAGTTTGAGTTGATTAGTGCATCAGTCAAAATAGAAAAACAGTCTGACTTTGAAAATGAATCTTTACCTAATTCATTGTAGATAGCCTCAGGTAACTTTTCCTTATTTAATGAAACCACACCATTTTTTATTTTATCTATATTAATTAGATCTTTAGATACAAGAATTGCTATTGCTTGTTTTTGAATCGAATTTAACTCAAAAAAAACTTTCTTTTTATTCGAAATGTGCTCAAAAGACTTTTTGTTAGATGGCAGAAACTTTTTAAATTTTTTTATATCTGTTGGCCAAGGTTTTATCTCGTTTAATAAGTGTGGGAAAAGATAGTAAAAATCAACAACTCGAAGCTTTTCGAACTGTATATCTCCTTCTATGTGTAAAGTAAGGTTTAATAGCCTGTACATACAATGATTAACATCAGTTAAAGGGTGATATAAAAGCATAGTTAAGCCCATTCAATGTGGCAGTTGCCAGTAAGAAAATATAACATTCCGTGGATTATATCTGCATCAATTGAAGGATCTGCTTCAATGACTTCATCGACAAATGGTTGAATAATTAGATCTGAAACTGCTGCATCAATAAATATACGAGGATGTCCTTCTTTAATATAAGGCTTTATTTTAGAACGAAACCTTTCATTAATCTGTGATAGAAGGTATTTATGGATGGCCATATGTTGGCTAGATAATTGATATCGTGCAAATCGCCTTGCAAACCTTGTTTTTAAATATGTAGCATCTTCTATATCTGCTTCCCTAGCCCCTGCTATGAGTTTATTTTCTAACCCTATTATTTTACGACCTGGTCGTGGTCGCTTATAGTCATCAAGGAACTCAACTAGATCTTGAAACTCAGGGCTTTCTTCAGTAATGTTTTTGAATTTTTCGACTAGTTTTAACAATTTATCAGGGTTAGGTTTTGGAGCGATAAAGTTGAAGTTCTGTTGTGTACCAACAACAAACTCTCCGCCCCCAGTATCAACTCTCTTGATTTCATTATTTTTTATTGTGAGAGCTGATTGACTATCTTGGTTCAAATTACTCATTGCCACTAGCCTTTGTCACTTTACCAACATTAAAGGGGGCACCTTTTGTTTTAATTTTTTTAATTTTATTTTCTTCAATTATTATTTGATCTATGGATGAATCATCTGTTCCTATCAGAGCTGTTCCACCTCCAGTGTCAATGTCTTCAATTTCATTTCTTGTCACATCAAGCTTTTTTTCTGACGGACGATTTTTCGATAATTGCTCTTTATTTTGTTGCCTTAATTCACTAACAAAAACTACACTAATAGCCAAAATAAAAGCTAAAACTACTATTAACATATAACCAATATCATCTAGCCAAGTATTATTGGCTTTCTCCAAAATAAGTTTTGTAATTGAAAAGAACAACCCTAAACCTAATGTTGGTAATGGGGATTTCTTTGCTGTAGTTTTTAGTATTTCAATAAAATTAATTTCCATTTCCTTCTTCCTAATATTTAAACCATACATAAGCACAAACGTCATAAACACAAATCTACCAACACACTCCAATTCCCCGTGATCACACCCGAAAGTTATAAATTGATGAGTAATCACTTGCATGGATGCAAGTTAAGCCGTGACTGGCAC
>NZ_PNDT01000322.1:0-359 GCF_005886375.1 Pseudoalteromonas sp. S1727 | reverse complement strand
TTGTCGCCTATCACAACATGGCAGAGCGCGCTCAATTAGAAGTAAAAGATCAGCAACAAAACAATTAAAAAGTTACAGCGCGATTTGTGTTATACGCCAGTTGTTTTGGTGGTGTACTGCCGCGATTATTAGTTCTTGAACAGCCGTCAAATTTTCGTGTACGCATCGCTTTTTTTAGTCATTTTAAAGCGGGTATTGTGGCTGATTGGTTCGTACTGCATATAATTTTAATCAATGTGCACGCAATTCATACTGTTGTTTGGTATTGGGTGCTGCGTTGTAGTGAGCGCACTGCGCGGATGGGGGTTGTAGCAGCGCAGCCTCGGTGTGCCTTGGGTGTGCTACGAGTGTCATATTTG
>NZ_PNDT01000321.1:0-208 GCF_005886375.1 Pseudoalteromonas sp. S1727 | reverse complement strand
AATCAGCTAACATATAAACCGTTATTTAATTACTAAAATTACCCGCGCCTTGTGAATTATAGTCAACTAACTACATTGCATAATTACTTGAAATAGGGGGCTGTGAACCACCTTTTTCCCATTCTATGCTCTTCTGTTCAATAATCGCTTCAATATTTACCAAATCGTAAAACGGTGCGATCTCTACGCCACTTTTACCAACAAAAAA
>NZ_PNDT01000320.1:0-204 GCF_005886375.1 Pseudoalteromonas sp. S1727 | reverse complement strand
AATGGCAAAATTACGCAGCCAAACAAAGGTGCCACCTTAATTCGTAACGGTCCTGAGGTTATGCAGCAAATCACTAAGGTAGGTAATGATTTAGCGCTTGATTAATGCTTATGCGTATGTGGTTAAGATGGCCAAAGCGTCCCTGTAGGCGTTGGGCAGCCAAGACTGAAAATAGATAACCTTACAGTGGGTGGGACAGCTTAA
>NZ_PNDT01000319.1:0-259 GCF_005886375.1 Pseudoalteromonas sp. S1727 | reverse complement strand
GCACTTAAAGAAAAGCTCACTCGCAATTTTGACTGCAATTTATGTGGGAGCCACTGGTTATGCGGCAGCAGAGCCAGGTGTGAAGAATGTTGCTAATACAAGATTATATGAACCTACATTTCCAGCTTAAGATATCGCAAATTTTAAAGCGCAAAACGAAGCAAACCCAAACACAGGTCTATGACGAGGCAGTGTGGGTCGATTAACCCAACCATAGCATAGCCTGCAGCCAGAAAATGTTGTACAGCCCCTCCAAGGT
>NZ_PNDT01000318.1:0-342 GCF_005886375.1 Pseudoalteromonas sp. S1727 | reverse complement strand
ACGCAATTTCAACCATTGCAGATCAATTTGCTAGCTGAAGATCGACAGCCAATGCAAATTCGCAGTGGTTTTGCGATTATACCCTCATACGCCTATGCCAATTCACCATACAGTGATATGATCATAGTGCCCGGTATTTGGCGTAACCCGCGCCCCGTTGATAGGGCAAACCAAGGGCTTCTGAAGTGGCTAACTTGTAGTTGGCATCAGGGTAGCTCGATTATTGGGGTCGGCACTGGTACCTGCTTAGTGGCTGATGCCACGCTATTAACTGGTCATCCAGCTACATCTCACTGGCATTTTGGAGAAGATTTTAGACTCGCTTACCCTCAGGTATGACTC
>NZ_PNDT01000317.1:0-219 GCF_005886375.1 Pseudoalteromonas sp. S1727 | reverse complement strand
GGAATTAAAAGCGATTTAGCCAAGGCATGGATTGCAAGTAAGAGTGGGTCTATTATTCATATCAATAACGCAGTATTAACCGCTTTTAAACCAGCCCTTTGGGCGATTCACAGGCACTTACTCTCTGCGTTGTGCCTCCTAAAATGGGCTGCCCATTCTTGCGCAGGACCGGCTTGATATTAAGCGCCTGTGAGACGCGGAATTCTATATATTGAGGCC
>NZ_PNDT01000316.1:0-287 GCF_005886375.1 Pseudoalteromonas sp. S1727 | reverse complement strand
CACACTTGTGTGTTATTGGTATAGGTGGTGATGGCTCTTGGGCCGCAGAAGCCAGAGCAAGACCGGGCGTTGGGAAGTTGACGCTTATTGCCCTTGATGATATTTGTGCAACGAATGTCAATCGACAAATTCATGCCTTAACTGGCACTGTGGCTGAAGCAAAAGTGGAGGCAATGAAAACCCGCTGTGAGGTTATTAACCCAGAGTGTGTAATTAATGTGATTGATTATTTTATTACGTTAGAAAATATTCGTGAAAATATCCAGAATTTTGACAATGTAATTGAT
>NZ_PNDT01000315.1:0-271 GCF_005886375.1 Pseudoalteromonas sp. S1727 | reverse complement strand
TCATCACTAGCACGTTTATTAATCGCATTTTGATCTGCATCGGCAACTAATATGAAGCCCTCACGAACATGCTCTGGGCTGTTGTTATCTGAAATTTGTTCATTTGGAGACCAAACTAGCAACCCCGGCGAATTCTGTTCAGGTTGTATGCCACTGTCAATTCCTATATGGCTACGTAACTGCCACTAGTAATGCGGGGGTTTTGGTTACATGGGTGCACCCACACGGCTAAAACCAGTTAGTTGCACGTCAGGTACTTGCTCTGCGTTTT
>NZ_PNDT01000314.1:0-200 GCF_005886375.1 Pseudoalteromonas sp. S1727 | reverse complement strand
TTATCAACCGATAAAATAACATCAGCTTGCGCTAAAATATCAGAGCTGTCATTCAGAACCGTAGCCCCTGCACTTGCATAGTCGTCCTCGCTGATTAAAATACCTTCACCCCATTGCGGATTCAACAATCACGACTGCTCCTAGCAGCGCATACGCTTTAACAGTCGCGGGAATTAACGCGCACCGCCGCTCCGTCGCGG
>NZ_PNDT01000313.1:0-219 GCF_005886375.1 Pseudoalteromonas sp. S1727 | reverse complement strand
GGTCATTTTTTTTCAAATAACAAGTTTGTATGGTGGCATTACCAATTATTTTGCAGTATATTGATCCATGAAATAAGGTTTGGTGTTTTAACTAAATTGAGCCGATTGTGTTTTACTGCACACTTAATATATTAATTAAGCCAAGTTTATGGACTTTTTGTACTCAGCTTATATCATAATTTATACTCCCAGGAGTAATGATGAATTAACTGATGAATG
>NZ_PNDT01000032.1:0-30370 GCF_005886375.1 Pseudoalteromonas sp. S1727 | reverse complement strand
CTAGGTTGCTGCGTTTGTTTAGCAAGTAAGCTGATCAAGGTTTAAAAAATTGCATCGCACTGCTTAGTTGCTCAGACAGCTGGCTGATTGTCTTTGTATCTACAGAGCTTGAATGCGCGGAGTTTTGTGCTTTTATTGCTAACGTACTGATCTGTTGCGAATCTTTTAAAACTTGGCTGGTGGCAATGGATTGTGATTGTACCCGCTGAGCTATTAACTTACCTTGTAATGTTATTTCTTGCATACTCTGTTGCGCATTTTGCAGCACGCTATTTGTATTGTTAGCTGACTGTACGCAATGCACCATTTTATCAACACTTGAGCGCATTTTTTGCTGTGTATCGTCAGAGGCATGTTGCAAAGAACTGATGATTTGATGAATTTCTTGAGTTTGTAGTTGAGTCCGCTGAGCTAAGGTTCTTACTTCATCCGCTACTACAGCAAAACCACGTCCTTGTTCGCCCGCACGTGCAGCCTCAATAGCTGCATTAAGTGCTAATAAGTTAGTTTGATCAGCTATTTCACTGATCCCTTTACTGACTTTACTTATATTTTGACTGTCTTTGGCTAGGCGATCTAAAGCATGTTGATTGTCACTGAATTCAACTTGTAGATCGTGCATAAACTCAGCAAGTTCCATGGTGTTATGTGAGCTTTCTAAGACGTGATCTGCCGCTGTTTGCGCAATCAGCATGGCTTGGTTTGCAGCGTCTTCGACCGTATGTGCGCTGTCAGCCATTTCACTCAAGGCGCTGTGAATGGTATTGACGCGATTTTGTTGCTCACCGACATCAAGGTTTGTTTGATGGCTTGCTTGTTCAAGAGAAATTATTGCGCTACTTAAATCGAATGTTGTTTGATTAACCTGTGCCAAGAAACCTTTAAATGCGTTCAGTAAGGCATTATATCGAGTAGTGATTATGCTCATTTCATCACTGCCAATAGTGTCTAACTTGGCATTTAAATTACCATTTGCAGCATGCTCTGCTGCGTTAGCGAAGCGAGTGATACCGTCAACCACCGCAAAGTAGAAACCAATTAATAGGTAACAAGCGCTGAGCAAGCTAAATAAAGAAGCAAGCAGTACTGTGTTTCTGATCCATTGCTGTTGTTGTAACTTTTCACTAATTAGCTGTTCTAACATTGGCACACTTGCAGCAATCAAGTGACGGGTATCGTTGATAACCTCGGTATGTAATTGTGTGAATTCAGCTTGGGTCAGTGCCAGCTCATCAGGTTCAAGTATTCTCTTATCTATAGCTGTTTTAAAATTAATAATACTCTGCTCAAGCTTACTGAGTTGTGGTGTAATTTTTGCGCCGACTTGTTTGTTGGCATCTGTCGCAACTTGTAAGGTGGTGCGAATATTTGCTAAATATTGTGGTAATGATTTCGATAGGTTAGATAAACTAATAAATGTTGCAGGAGTAAACGATTGGCGCTCTAGTACGGTGTCGGCACTTTGCTTTATTTGATGTAGTTGCGAAATTAAGGCGGGCAGCGGTGAGACTAATGTACGATTTAAATAGGCGCTCGCTAACTGCTCGTCAAGGGCTAACTTTGAAGCTGTAGATATGTGTTCTAATGCCTCGTTCGATTGAGCATCTGTAACCGAATAGCCGTAGGAGCGAGCGATAGCGGCATTATTATCTGTACGTGAATTTAAATAGTTATCAAGTAAAGCACTGTAGCTATGCAAGCCATGGCGTTTAGATTGCGATACTTCAATATTATTAGTAAGCAAAGACAATAAAAAAAATAAACTAACGCTTAAAGGCACTAATAAAATACCAAACACTAAACTAATTTTGGTTTTATATTTGAGGTTTGCCATCAAATTGATAGCGGGGGAAGTTATGCGTCTTAATCCTGACATAGAGCTCTCTTGATGGCTTAGTTGTTAATACTTATTACTAAGACCGCATACCTTGGTAATATCATTCATTGATATGAGAGCTGAAGCAAAAAAAAGCCCTTACGGGCTTTTTTATCACTTAAAATTACAACTTAAAGCTTAGCGAACGCACGCTCGGCGGCGGCGATGGTATCGGCGATTTCTTGTTCTGAGTGCTCAGAGCAAACAAAGCCCGCTTCAAACGCTGAAGGTGCTAAGTACACGCCCTCTTCAAGCATTAAGTGGAAGAACTTTTTAAAGCGCTCTAAGTCGCACTGCGTTGCTTGTTGGTAAGTGGTTACTTTTTCTTGTTCAGTGAAGAAGAAACCATACATGCCACCGGCGTAGTTTGTGGTCAGTGGGATACCCGCTTTTTTAGCCGCGGCTTCAAAGCCCTCACAAATTGCTTTGCTTTTTGCTTCAAGCTCAGCGTGTAGGCCATCAACACATAAAAGTTCAAGTGCTTTTAAGCCTGCGGCCATAGCGATTGGGTTACCAGACAATGTACCAGCTTGGTAAACAGGGCCGACTGGCGCAATGTAATCCATGATCTCAGTTTTACCACCAAAAGCACCGACAGGCATACCACCACCAATGACTTTACCTAAACAAGTTAAGTCAGGAGTGATATTGTAGTAAGCTTGTGCGCCACCTAGTGCTACGCGAAAGCCGGTCATGACTTCGTCAAAAATAAGCACTGATTTGTACTCATCACATACCGCGCGCAGGCCTTCTAAAAAGCCAGGAACCGGCGGGATACAGTTCATGTTACCGGCTACAGGCTCTACGATAATACAGGCGATTTCGTCGGCGTACTTGGCGAAAATAGCTTTTACTTCATCAAGGTTGTTAAACGACACTGTTAAGGTGTGTTTAGCAAAATCTTCCGGAATACCCGGTGAGTTTGGTACACCCATTGTTAATGCGCCCGAACCGGCTTTTACTAACAATGAATCTGCGTGACCGTGGTAACAGCCTTCAAATTTAAGTATTTTGTCACGGCCGGTAAAACCACGCGCTAAACGGATCGCACTCATGGTGGCTTCAGTGCCTGAGCTTACCATGCGTACTTTTTCAATTGATGGCACAAGCTGTTTTACTTTTTCAGCCATGAAAATTTCAGTTTCAGTTGGTGCGCCATAGCTTAGGCCGTTTTCTACCGCATCAAGTACCGCTTGTTTAATGGCTGGGTGATTATGGCCCATGATCATAGGTCCCCATGAACCCACATAATCGATATAACGGTTGCCATCGGCATCAAAGGTAAATGGGCCTTGCGCTTTAGTTATAAACAGCGGCGTGCCGCCAACACCATTAAAGGCACGTACTGGTGAATTTACGCCGCCTGGGATAGACGCTTGGGCGCGGGCAAATAAATCTTGGCTAATTGTCATGAAAAATCCTATTAGTTGTACTGGTAGATTAACTATCGCGTTTACGGCTAAACCATGGCACAGCAACTTCATATTGCTCAACTTTGTCGGCAACATCTAAGGTCAATGCAAATAGTGCCATGCGAATTAACACGCCATTTTGTACTTGGCGAAAGATAGCTAAGTTATCGTTACTATTTAAATCGTTATCGAGTTCATTGGCTTCCATGCGGCTGTCGCGCGGCAATGGATGCATTAACACGGAGTTTGGTTTGCAGTGGGCGTTGTAAATAGATTGGCTGATCCTAAAACCGCCACGGTATTTATTCGCTTCTTCCTGTGATGGAAAGCGCTCTTCTTGAATGCGGGTTTGATAGACGATATCGGCAGCTAAGTTACCTTCCATTTTATCGACGATTTCAATTTTATGGCCTGCATTATCAACGGCGTCCAAAATATAGCTTGGCATTTGTAAGCCATCTGGTGCCACCATTGAAAATTTGATGTCTTTATAATGACATAATAATTTTGATAGTGAATGCACCGTACGACCATATTTTAAATCACCAACTAGGGCGATATGCATGCCGTCAATACCTTGCTCAAAACGGTTGAGTTCACGTTCAATGGTTAACAAATCAAGCAAGGCCTGAGTTGGGTGCTCGTTTGGGCCATCACCACCGTTGATCACAGGTACTGAACAGCCAGTGGCAAATTCGGCCACTGAGCCTGCATCAGGGTGGCGCATTGCGACTGCATCTGCGTAAGCTGAAATAACACGGGCGGTATCGTATAACGATTCGCCTTTCGCAAGTGCAGAGCTTTGCATGCCGGTGGTTTCACGGACGAGGCCGCCTAATAAATTAAAGGCGGTGCCAAAACTTACACGAGTACGGGTACTTGGCTCAAAGAATAGGTTTGCTAAGATCGCGCCTTCTAACACATTGGTGCGCTTTTGCTTTTTAGCATATGGCTCCATTTTTTTGGCTACTGCAAAAATACGTTCAATACAGTCGCGGTCGAGCTGATTGACAGAAAGAATATTTTCACCTTGGAAACTTAACATTGGGGTTATTCCTATCACATTGAAAAGGGGCGCGATCAACCATCAACGATGGGCACGCAATCGCGCGATATTATACCCAAACCACTTCAAGAAGCGAGTTTCTACATTTTGAGGTGGTTTGGGTATACAGCAAATTTTTTATAAACTAGGTTTAGTTACGGCTAAAAATATGATGACTAACAATAGCAATACTGGTAACTCATTAAAAATACGGTAAAAACGGTGACTTCGAGTATTACGGTCGTGTTTAAAATCAGCCAGCAACTTAAAACAAAAGCCGTGGTATAGGTATAAAATAATCACTAATACCAGTTTGTAGTGCAGCCACATGCTGTGTTTAAACCACTCACGGCCGTATTCCATAATGGTTAATACACCAAATACCGCGGTTAATATGGCAAACGGAGTAACAAAATACAGTAAGCGGCGTTCCATGACTTTAAGCATTGAATTACATGACTTCTCTTCGCTCATAGCATGATAAACAAACAGTCTTGGCAGGTAGAAAATGCCAGCAAACCAGGCAATCATAAAAAAGATATGTAGGGCTTTGTAGACTAGTAGCGCGCTCATAATGTTCTCTATTGGGTTAGTTAAAGTAAGCTATTACGTATGGTGAGGATATGGCGGATCTGATCCCAGCGCATAATCCCCATAATTTGTTGATTATCGAGTAAGTTATAGATATACACAGCGCCACTGCGTTTATCTTTTAATACCTCAAATGCATCGGCAAGGGTTGCTTGGCTGCTGATCCCTTGCAGGCTGATATAGTTAATAGCAATGTTTTGATCCGACATTAAACTTAAATCATACTCTGCAAGCCGGTAGCCATTTTCAGCATCATAAACAATCAGCGGGGTTTGGCTATCCACCGCATTTAAGGTACTTTCGATTTGTTGTTTATCATCTGAATACAGTAGCTTAAAGTTTTCATCCATTTCGTCCATAACCCCTACTTTTTGTAGGGCTTCGGTGGCTGGAGAAACTTGATAACTTAAGCCTTGAAAATCAAGTTGCTGTAAAAATATTGAGCGATTGCCAAATATTTGTAAGGCGGTCACATAGGCCGTTGTAATAACCAGCATTGCTGGGACGATAATTTCTTGGCTTGAAGTTAGCTCCATCACCGTGGTTAAAGCGGCAAGTGGCGCGTGTAGGGTGGCGGCAAGTAACCCTGCCATGCCTAATACGCTGTACGTGCCTGCTATATCAACACCAGGACTAATAAATTGCGCAAAAAACGCCATTAAGGTGCCCATTAATACGCCGAGCCCGATCACTGGGCCAATAATGCCACCGGGAATACCTAGCCCAATAGCGAATAAGGTGGCGAGTAATTTAGCGATTAAAATGGTGGTGAGCAGTTGTACATCTTCTGGGGTTTCTACGGCGAGCGTTATTGCACTCATCCCAGACCCCATTGCTTGGGGAACTAAATAAGCGATGCCGCCAGCGATAAGGCCTGCCAATAACAGCCGTGGAAACATGCTTAAAGGTTTAAAGGTGCGGATGATCAGCATTAAATTTTGGTTAAACGCATAAGCAACAGCGCCCAGTGCAATACCAAATAGGACTAAAAATGGATAGTGCCAACCACTTAAAGTGGTGATGGTGATGAGTTCTAATTCAGAGGCATTACCAAAAACAAATTGAGTAGCTAAAGCACCGGTAACCGCAGCAAGCATAATAGGCACAAAGATATGCACTTTGTACTCACGCATCACGACTTCCATTACAAAAATTACCGCCGCTAATGGGGTGTTGAATGAGGCTGCAATGCCTGCTGCAACCCCACAACCACTTAGGGTTCGCATAGCGTTGTAAGGTAAATGCAGTTTGTCAGCTAAGATACTAGCGCCGGTTGCGCCCATATGGACGGAAGGGCCTTCACGGCCGACAGAAAAACCACTGATCAATGCTAATGCACCGCCGACAAATTGATTAACGGTGTTATACAACGGCATTTGCCCATAGTGACTTTTAATGCGGTGAATAACGAAAGGAATACCTAATCGATAATGTTTAAAACCAGTGAAAGCCGCGAATAGCGCAATTAAAAACGCGGCAATAATAGGCATTAACACCCGTTCTAGAGGCGGTAAGGTGGTAAAATCGTCAGGGTTATCAAGGAATAAGCCTTGAAAAAATAGAATGGTTAAACGAAATAGAATGATCAAAAACGCCGCAATTAATCCAGCACTTACGCCAAGTAAGCACAATTGCACCGATGTTTTTGGCTTTGCCAAGCGACGCCTAAGCGTTTCAAGCCACATGCTTTGTTCCTCGCCACCTATTCCAGCGCGCAGTTTAGCAAAAGTGTCACAGTAAGTCCTTTTGATTTTCATCAATAGTTTAACTTAAATCAAATTGATACCAAGTAGTTGGGTGATTGTGTAGCGTACAATTGGCTAAGTAGTAAAAATATAAAGGAGTGTGTGTCACGGCCAAAATTCGTAGGTTCTCATTCATTATTAGGAGCTCACTGGTTGATAATAACTTGTTGTTTCACATCCTTGGCGCGTTTATGGTTGTACATTCTGGCATCAGCTTTGTTGAGTAATTCATCTAAGCTTTCTCCTTCATCTGGGTAAATAGCATAACCGATACTGGCCCCCACACAAAGACTGCCTTGTGATGACATTATCGGTAATTCAATCGCGGCAATAAATCGCGCCAATGCTGTTTTAACTTGGTTGTTTTCTTCAATGTGAGTGATGAGAATGACAAATTCGTCACCACCTATACGGGCGATACAATCGGTTTTTCTGGCTGTGTCACTTAAGCGTTTCGCTATTTCAACCAAAACTAGGTCACCGATTAAGTGGCCATGGGTGTCATTAATAGGTTTAAACTTGTCTAAATCAAAATATAAACAGGCGACTTTAGTGGCAGTGCGTTTTGTGCAGTCAAATGCGTGCTCAGCAAACTTACATAACGCATTACGATTAGCGAGGCCGGTGAGGTGATCAGTTTGTGCTAATTGCAGTATTTTATTTTCAGCAATCACGCGTTTTGAGATATCAAAATTAATTCCAACCATACAATCGCCATAGATCTGGCCGTCAGCATTTAAGTAACGTGTTTCCCCACTAGGTAACATAATTTGAAACTCAGCATGGAACTCCCCCTTATTGGCCACCGCACTTTTTAAATTTTTGATTACATTTTTAAAATCATCTGGGTGGACTCTTTTTTCCCATTCAGTGTAGTTACTAGTAAAAGCCGACTTGTCAACGCCATAGAGTGCGAACATCCACTCATCCCAGATCAGTTCATTGGTCTTAAAGTTCCACTCCCATACGCCAATATGCGCCGCATTCGCTGCTATAGACATACGATGATGCAGCTTTTCAAGTTCTAGCTTGGCAACTCTCAGTTCAGTTATGTCCTCAGCGACTGCGAGTAAAAACTTTGTTTTACCCTGACTATCTTTGATAGCCATTTTTCGCGTGCGTAAATAGTGGGTCTGGCCATCAATGGTGATAGGTTCCTCATCAATTGTTATACCTTCACCGGAACTTAAAACTGATCGATCTGACGCAGTAAAACATTCGGCCTCTTGCTCAGGAAATATATCAAAATCACTGAGCCCAATAAGTTCGTCTCGTGTTTTCCCAAGTAATTGTTCACCTGCTTTGTTGATATGACTAAAAGACAGTTGCTCAGCTTCTTTGACGACTAACATAATTGGTAACGTGTCGAAAATGGTTTGGGTAAATGCTTCTTGATTTTGGATATTGGTTAAATCTTTAATGGTAGCGACAAATGAGGGGTTGGCGTGTTTTCTGATTGGACTAATCGAGACCGTAATAGGAAAGTCTGCCCCTTTGTTGTTTCGCCCTTGTAATAATTGACTTTTACCTGCTTGTTCAGCGTCATTACAGTGAGTTGTTTGTGTTGCATATTTTTGTGGTATCAACAGGGCTATGTTTTTACCAATTAATTCGTGCTGCTCAAAGCCAAAAATACTGGTTGTGGCAGGATTTGCAAACTCAATATTTCCTTGCTTATCAAAGCAGATGACCGCATCTTGCACTGTATTTAGTACTGCTTTTAATTTTGCTGATAATAGGCTTCTGGCTCGTAATTCCATCCCGCCAACCAGAAATAAACTCAGTGCTAACAGAACAAACAGGATAACTTGGGCAAGTTCAGCGCTATTTTCATTAGTGATATAGGTAGTGTGATGTGCAGCAAAAACATACATAGACATCATACCTATGTAATGCATGCCTGAGATAGCGGTGCCCATGGTCAAAGCTGCAAGTAAGTTTACCCAATAAAGCTTAGTATGGGTGCTTAATCGTAATTCGTTTATTTTTAATGCCAGGCCTGAGAGCACCACAGCAACCAACACAGAGAATGAAAATAACCAGGGTTCGTAAGCCATGTGGGCGGGCATGCGCATCGCCATCATGCCAATATAATGCATGCTGCCAATACCTAGACCCATGAGTATACTTCTGAGCCATAAATTATTAAAACGCCCTAATGTGGGTGACATAACAATATAGCTGGCAAAAATACTGGGAAAAATAGACACGAGCGTTATTGTGATATCGTACTCTACAGGAATGGGGAGCTTATAGGCTAGCATGCCAATAAAGTGCATAGCCCAAATTCCGCCACCTAAAAAGCAAGATGCTACGATTGTCCATAGCCGTGTTTCTTCTTTTAATTGTGAGCCTTTAATGCGCGCTGATAATAAAAAAGAAATATAAGATGCAAATACGGCCGTTAATATTGAGGCCAATACAAGATAGCCATCATACTGAGCCGAAATAACTGGGGCATTCAGCATTTCAGATGTAATAAAGTGGAGCGTTAAATGGTTATCCAAGATGGTCCCTCATCTTAATTGAAACAGAGTATCGTGTGGATTTATTTCAGCCTGAGAAATAAATATAGTATAGAAATAACAGGTGCACCATTTTACATCGCTTACAACTGGCTATATAAAAATTAGCTTAACTATTATAAGCAAACTTATCCCTATACTTGATTAAAACACTCGGGTATTAGATAATCGCAATAATGTAGGTATAGAGGGTTATGGTATGTCAGATGAATTACCCATTAAGTTCAGCGATGCAGCGGCTGTTCGTGTTAAACAGTTAATCGACGAAGAAGAGAATCCAAATTTAAAACTGCGTGTTTATGTCACAGGTGGTGGTTGCTCTGGTTTCCAGTATGGGTTTACTTTTGATGAAAAAGCAAATCCAGGCGATTTAGAAATTGTTAAAAATGGTGTGACCTTAGTGGTTGACCCAATGAGTATTCAATATTTAGTTGACGGTGAAGTAGATTATACCGAAGGACTTGAAGGCGCACGCTTTTTTGTTGCAAACCCCAATGCAACGACTACCTGCGGGTGTGGCGCTAGTTTTAGCGTTTAAAGATATTGATTAAAGCCGCAGGTTGCGGCTTTTTTATTGACTAAAATTTAATACCAAAGATAACACTCTAATCTTATTGCCTTAAAACTACTACGTACTCTATTATTTGCACAATCATGCACATTTATTATTGATAGCTAAAAGGAAACTTTGTGTTGAAAAAGCTTGCCCAGCAACTAGAAGAAAAACCCTATATTCTCGCCATAATCATTGTTGTTGCTATTTGTATTTGGATGGGCTCTGGATCAAGTCATGCGAGTAATGAGCAGTCTTCAAGCACTTTTGAGAAAACAGCGAAAGTGCAAGTGGTGAAATTAGTCGCGCAAGACATCAAGAAAACCTTGTCGTTTTATGGTAAATCAGAACCAGATAAGTTAGCCCGTGTGAGTGCACGTCAAGCCGGTGAAGTTAACAAAATTTATGTGCAAGAAGGCCAGTTTGTTGAGCAAGGGGCACTAATACTTGAGTTAGATAAATCTGATTTAGTTGCACAGTTGGGCTCTGCCACAGCACTGTTAAAGCAATATACGGCAGAATATGAAGGTGCGTTGTCACTGAGAGATCAAGGATTGCAAGATCGGGTGCAAACTATGCGCAGCGAAGCGGTATTAGCGCAAGGAAAAGCACGTTTAGCTGGGCTTGAACTGCAATTGGAGCGTACCGAGATCCGTGCGCCTTTTAGTGGCATCATTAATAAACGCCTTGTACAGCTCGGTGATTATGTTGCGATTGGCGATCCTATTTTAGAGTTGGTTGATCTTGATCCTTTAGTGGTTCGTGCTGATGCGACACAAAAAGAAATTACTGGTTTGCAAGTCGGTCAAGCTGTGCACGCCCATGTTTTAAACGATAAAACATACCCAGGAAAAGTGCGTTATATTGCCTCTGTCGCCGACGACAGCACCAATACGTTTCGTATCGAAGCTGCATTTGCCAATCCCGAAATGAAATTTAAAGCAGGTTATTCAACGCAACTTGATATCTCCCTCGATTCCGCGCCAGCGATGTTACTAAGTCCTGCCTACATGGCACTAGATAGTGAAGGCAATATTGGAGTTAAGGTAATAAACGCTGAAAATCGTGTCGAGTTTAAAAATGTGAGCCTTGCTAAATCGACAGCTGAAGGAGTGTGGTTGTGGGGATTAGGTGAAACAGCAAATGTGATCACGTTAGGGCAAGGTTTTGTTAGAGTCGGTGATAGTGTCGAACCTGTGTTTGTTGAAGCTGATACTATAGCGGGCGAATAACGGCATGAAAAATTTAATAGAAGCCTCGCTCAATCATACGCGCACAGTACTGCTGATTTTTATTTTATTATTGATATCAGGGTGGGTGACCTACCAAAATATTCCGAAAGAAGCGAATCCCGATGTAACGATTCCGTTTATTTACGTATCCATCATTCATGATGGTATATCACCCGAAGATGCTGAACGGTTACTTGTAAGGCCCATGGAAATTGAATTACGTTCGATCGAGGGCGTAAAAGAAATGACCGCGGTGGCCAGTGAAGGCCATGCTTCTGTTACGTTAGAGTTTATGGCGGGCATGGATCCTAAAGAGGCGCTTGCCGATGTGCGTGACAAAGTCAGTTTAGCCAAGGCAAAGCTCCCTTCTGAATCAGAAGAGCCAGAAGTTCATGAAATACTCATGGAAGACGAGCAACCCACCATCACTTTAACACTCTCAGGCGACTCACCAGAGCGAGGCTTATTAACCCTTGCGCGTAATTTAAAAGACGAGCTCGAAAGCATCTCTAGCGTATTGGAAGTAGATGTGGGGGGGGATCGTGAAGATATGGTGGAAATTGAGGTCGATCCGCTAGCGATGATCTCCTACGGGCTTGAACCAAACGATATTATTCAACTACTTTCTAACAATAACCGCTTAGTTGCGGCGGGTACTTTGGATACTGGTAAAGGGCGCTTTGCTGTAAAAATTCCTTCGGTATTTGAAACCATTCAAGATGTAATGGAACAACCTGTAAAAGTGGTAGGCGATCGAGTCGTGCGCTTTATGGATGTTGCTAAAATTCGCCGCGCTTATAAAGATCCGAACTCAATCGCACGTATCAACGGCCGTCAAGCCGTGTCTCTTGAAGTTAAAAAGCGTGCTGGGGAAAATATTATAGACACAGTAGCGCAAGTGAAAGAGGTTGTTAAGCAAGCGCAAAAAATATGGCCTGAGCATATTCGTGTTGATTACACCGGTGACATGTCAAAAGACGTTGAAATGATGCTGTCAGACTTACAAAATAACGTGTTGTCGGCGGTATTGCTGGTGGTTATTGTGATTGTTGCAGTCCTTGGTGCTCGCACTGCTTTTTTAGTGGGTATTGCGATCCCAGGTTCATTTCTAACGGGTATTTTAGTCATTTCTTTATTTGGCTTAACCGTCAACATCGTGGTGCTATTTGCGCTGATCATGGCAGTCGGGATGTTGGTAGATGGTGCAATTGTTGTCACAGAATTTGCTGATAGAGCAATGAGTGAAGGCAAGTCACGTAAGCAGGCTTATAAGATTGCTGCTGAGCGTATGGCATGGCCAATTATTGCATCAACGGCTACGACACTTGCGGCTTTTGCACCGTTAATATTTTGGCCAGGAATGATGGGTGAGTTTATGAAGTACTTACCAATTACGTTAATAGCGACGCTATCAGCATCATTACTAATGGCATTGGTTTTTGTACCAACAATTGGCGGTATGATAGGAAAAATTAGACCCCTAACGCCAGTGCAAAAGCAGGATTTAGTGATTGCTGAATCTGGTGATTTAACTCAACT
The DNA here is from genome assembly GCF_005886375.1 of Pseudoalteromonas sp. S1727. Lineage (NCBI taxonomy): Bacteria > Pseudomonadati > Pseudomonadota > Gammaproteobacteria > Alteromonadales > Pseudoalteromonadaceae > Pseudoalteromonas > Pseudoalteromonas sp. S1727. The sequence continues at coordinate 17,852 of NZ_PNDT01000032.1, read as the reverse complement.
GCAAGGTTTTGCAGGGCGGTATGTGCGTGTACTAGATAGGGCGCTTGATAAACCATGGTGGACCTTACTCGCGGCGATTGTGTTCTCAATTTTAGTATTTATTGGCTTTGGAGCATCAAAACTCGGGGTTGAGTTTTTCCCAGATGTTGAGCCAAATGGGGTAAATATTAAAGTACGTTCGTATAGTGATTTGTCTATTTATGAAAAAGACGTGATCATGAAGGAGATTGAAACCCGTATTTTGGCCGTTGAGGGTATTAAAACCTTGTATGCACGCACTGGTGGGCAAGATCAAATAGGTTCATTTCGATTAAATTTAAGAGATTGGCATGAACGCCCGCCAGCTGAAGACATTATTACCCAAGTTAATGAAATCACAGCAAGCTTTGCTGGGGTTGAGATTGAGATGCGTAAGGATGAAAATGGCCCAGGTGGCGGCAAAGCACTGAGTATAGAGTTAAGTTCAAAATTTCCTGAGATACTCAACCAACAAGCTAAAGTGATCCGCCAAGCCATCGAAAACGATGGGGCTTTTCGCAATGTAGACGACACCGCTTCAAAACCGGGTATTGAATGGCAGTTAAAACTTAATCGAGCCGATGCTGCACGTTATGGCGCAGATGCCGCTATGCTCGGTGCCAATGTGCAGTTAATTACCAATGGATTAAAGCTGGGAGAGTATCGCCCAGATGATGTTGATGATGAAATTGATATTCGCGTGCGCTTTCCACATGACAAACGAGACTTAAGCCGCCTTGAAACGTTACGTGTTAAAACCATACATGGGCAAGTACCGATTAGCTATTTTGTTGAACGCCATGCGGCGCCAAAAGTCGATACAATTCGTCGAGTTGACGCTCACCGAGTCGTGACCATTAACGCTGATATGAAAGTAGGTGAACAACTGGCTAAAGCGTTACCGCGCTTACAAGCACAGCTTAAAGAGCAAGGCTTAGATCCTAGAGTTAAAATCAAAGTTCGTGGTGAAACCGAAGATCAAGATGAATCAGAAGCTTTCTTGAAAAATGCCTTTTTAGTTGCGCTGTTTGTGATGGGTATTATTTTAGTCACTCAGTTTAATAGTTTTTATCAGGCCTTTTTGATTTTAAGCGCGGTGGTGTTTTCAACTGTTGGCGTGTTCTTAGGGTTATTAGTGTTACAGCAACCGTTTGGTATTGTTATGTCAGGCATTGGGGTTATTTCGTTAGCTGGTATTGTTGTTAATAATAATATTGTACTAATTGATACTTATAATGTACTCAGAACACAAGGACTTGCGGTAAAAGATGCCATTTTAAGGACGGGAGCACAGCGCTTACGACCAGTGTTATTAACCACGGTAACAACTATTTTGGGCTTAATGCCGATGGTATTACAGATCAATATTGATTTATTTAATCGCACAATTGATTTTGGTGCACCGTCAACGCAGTGGTGGGTGCAATTAGCAACTGCCGTTGCGGGGGGCTTGACCTTTGCGACTATACTAACCTTAGTACTCACACCTTGTTTATTGATGTTACGTGAACGCCGCAGAGCGTAATATTGATTTATTTTTAGTCACTCACGACACGTGAGTGACTTTCATCATTAGAACAAAAAAACCTAACACCAGTGCAGAAAATGCCAAAATGTATATAAAGCCTTTTTTACCTTGTTTGATCGGGACTTGGTTGTATTTAAGAAAAAAGTACCAAATTAAGCAAAGTACAATGGGCATTAGGAATAATAATCGGAACATAAATCTCTCTCTTTTGTAATGATTATACAGTTTATTAGCATAACTATTTAATTTTAAAGTTAAAAATAATTTATCGTAAAAAGGGTTCATTTCAATAATTTATTTGTTACATTAAAGAGGAACTAAAATTAGACTATTAACTTTAATGTTTGTTTTACAATAAAGTTAATAGCCTATAATAGCAATTACCCGTAACGGGTAATTGCTAGAAATTAGTTATTTCACATGGTTGTGAATAGTATATAATGTATCCAAGAGTGAGACGGGCAAACTTTCACTCTTAATTAATTAAACTTTAAATCATCTAGTAGGAGATGTTTTTTATGATGGGTAAAACAGTTTCTTCTGAAGAAAACTCAAAACTAACCAAATGGCTTAAAACTAAGCGTCATGAGAAAGGTCATACAATGCGTAGCCTTGCTCAAGTACTTGGTACACCGCATTCATTCATTGGTAAAATTGAAAACCAAGAGCGCCGTTTAGACGTGATTGAATTTCTACGTTATTGTGATGCGCTAGAAGTCGACCCGTATGAAGGTTTAGGCTTATTAAAAGAAGACTAATAATTAGTTTTTTTAGCAAGCGCAGGGAAGCGCTTTCATCAATAATTTATTCCCCCATTAATTACTTTCTCCCTTTTCAAAACTTTATTTACTGCCGTGATAGCTACTTTCTAATGCATACAACCGGTGACGAATTAGATATAAAAATATCAATGATGGCAATACCATTAAAGCAGTTAAAATAAAGAACAGCGACCAATTACCACTAAGCCAATCATCAATCACTACACCACTATAACTTGATAGTAATGTTCGTCCTAAATTCCCTAATGATGCTAACAATGCATAATGTGTTGCACTAAATGCTCGATCGCAAAGCATTGATATAAATGCCACCATAGCCACTAACGACCATGCTTGAGTAAAACCGTCTACAACAATCGCCATTGCATATAAATGCTCTTGTGGTCCGGCTAATGCTATCCATGAAAACATTAGATTAGATGCCGCCATTGCCACACCACTAATAAATAACCCTTTTACGATGCCGTATTTATGATTAAAAATACTGCCTAAAAATGCAAAAATAATAGTAATTAAGCCAGTCCCTAGTTTTGAGTAATTAGCAATTTGGGTATTAGTAAAGCCAACCTCTTTATAAAATACAATCGACATACGGGCTAAAAATGCTTCGCCAATTTTAAATAAGAATATAAAGGCAAGTAGGGCGAGTGCAGTTTTAACCCCGTTACGGGCGAAGAAGGTTTTAAATGGGTCGAACACCGTCACCGCCAGCCATGCGGCCAGCTTAGTTAACTGTGTTTGCTTACCAAGAGATAGTTTTTGTTGGTAAATACGCTCTAACTCAGCGTGCACAGCTTCTCGATTTGATTTAGGCTCTTTTGCCCAAAACACGCAGCTCATTAGCAGCAGCATGATCATTGCTAAAAAGTAATACACTTGCGGCCAATCAATGTTTGGCATATCCGCCATATAAAAGGGGATAGCGCCCAGTAGCGCATAGCCGCTCCACCAACCTGAAGTGGCCATAGCAGCGGCTGCGGTCGCTTTGTGGCTTTCGTTTTCATCTAAGGTATCAATACGAAACGCATCAATTGCGATATCTTGGGTAGCGGAGGCGATGGCAATGAGTAAACATAAAGCAGCAGCGACGCCTAAATGAGCGGTGATATCGAGTCCCGCCAATAAAACCACACCAAGTAAAATAAAGCTTTGGCAAAGCAGTATCCAACTACGGCGTTGACCAAGCCAATTATAAAGCAGGGGAAGTTTGATACGGTCAACCAGAGGGGACCATAAAAAGTTTATACTGTACGCACCAAAAACAATGCCGAATAATCCGATCATACTACGGCTTAAGCCTTCATCTTTGAGCCAAGCTGACATTACTGAGCCAATTAATACCCAAGGAAAACCACTGCTCATGCCAAAGATAAACACATTAATAAGGCGTTTATCTTTAAAGTAAGAAAAATATTCTGCTATCGACAAGTTTTTAGTCATAACGCCTTCAATGGCAAAGAGAGCGACTCGCTCTCTTTATTAATAATTATAATGGAGTTGGCTCTAATACCGTCATATTTAAAATGACAACGGGAGTTTTAGGTACGAAGTCATAACCAATTTTCTCGTTAAATCCAGTTTCGACCTGCATGATTTTATCAAGCGTCTCATAACCTTCCATTACCATGCCAAAAACAGCAAAGCCCCAATCTTTGCCTGGGTTTAGGTGGTCGTTATCATCCATATTAAAGAAGAACTGGCGAGTGCCAGAATGTGGTTGGCGGTCTTGGTAGGCCATAGCAATACTATACATATCATTTTTTGAACCATTGCCACTTTCGTTAAAGATTGGTTCGCCTTCGTACACACCATCATACTCCTTGTCGTAGCCACCACCTTGAATAACAAAGTCACGATCGTTTTCTACATCACGCTCTACACGATGAAACACAGTGCCTTTGTAGCTACCATCCATAACGTAAGTTAGAAAATTATTGACGGTGATAGGAGCTTTTGAGCGATCCATTTCAATGACTATTTTCCCCATCGTGGTGGTGATTTCTACACGAGGAAACATATTGTTTTTCTGAACAAAGCGTCCTTCGGTTGCTGCTATCAATGGTTGGCTCAACAGTAATAAAACCGCTAATAAAAATACACGTTTCATGATTAACCTTCTAAAAATGCAAGTAATTCAGGGTCTGATACCATGCGGGTTATTAGTTGCTCAGTCAACTTATTAAGTTGACCTTCAATTTTTGCTCGATCATGGCCAAGCGGTCCTTCAAGGCTGGCATTACCTCGATAAATTTTACTAAAGTTACTGCTGCTACGGATCACCCGTACGCCAAGTTCAATTTTTGCATCGCTAGTGTGGGTAACCAGCTTTTCTGTCACGACAGCTTGTAAGGTATGAATATCAACTTCAAAGCGTGTGGTTGCTAAGTTTGAAATACTGGCGCCATTTCGGCTAAGTGCGCTATCTAGGGCACTTTTAATTGATTCTGTTAGCCCTTGACTGGCAATGGTTTGCGTTTTATCTGAAGTAATTAATTTTAAAGTGGCAGGATCACCACGTAAATCAATCACACTCGTATTTAAGCTTTGGCTAATAGAGCTGAGCTTGCCGCCCTGATAAACCGGATTCAAGATCATTTGATTCGGTTGGCTAGTACAGGCCGACAGTGCTAATAAAGCACAGCTAGGTAAAATGTATTTCATCATGGTTATAACATCCCATTATTTTTAGTCGCACTTAATACTACAAATTTTTTATTTGAACCAAGTAACTTACAGTTGCCAAACATGCGTTTTAGTTTGTCATGGTAGTCTAGATGGCGATTACCAATAATACGTAATTCACCGCCATTTTTTAAGGTATCTTTGGCTTGTTTGAACATTTGCCATGCAATGTGATCGGTCACCGCTTGTGCTTGGTGGAAAGGTGGATTACATAGCACCATATCTACACTTTCGCGCTCAAACCCAGTTAAACAGTCATTTTCAATAAATGAACACTGTTCGAACTTATCTTCCATATTGAGTTCTATGTTTAACCGTGCTGATTCAACAGCCATATAGGACTCATCTACAAAGGTGACCTCAGCGTTTGGACAGCGCGCGAGCGTCATTAACCCCACCACACCATTGCCACAACCTAGATCAATTATGCTTTTGGCTTTACTGGTTTGTGGTAAGTAATTAAAAAAGAACCGCGCACCAATATCTAGAGAATCACGAGAAAATACATTGGCATGATTACTAATGGTAAAGTCGCTGCCTTCAAGTGGCCAACTGACAGGAAAATCTGCGGCTTTATAGCCACCTTCAGCATGACTGATAATTAAACGTGACTTTTTAACGGCTAAACTGGTTTTAGTTTCACCTATAAACTGCTCAAATGCTTTAATCGTCGAGTTGTGTACATCTTTGGTTTTAGCTGCCCCGATTACCGCTGTGCCGGGGGCTAATACTTCACTGAGCTCTGAGAGTTGGTATTGTAAAAAAGCTAATGTGCGTGGCACTTTTAAAATCACCAAATCAACCTGCTCAGGCAAAGCAGATAAGCTATCAAGCTGACTAAAAGCTGTAGTCGCAATTTTATTCTCAGCTAAATTGTAAGCAGCAGCTTGGTGGCTAATATATGAATCATTCACTGAACAAACCGTTAACTGCTGTTTGCTAAAATAACACGACAAAGCACCAAAGCTGTCGTTTAAGATCAGCAAAGAGCGACAATCGGGATAATGTTCAGTAACATAGTCAATTAGATATTCGTCAGCAGAATCCCAAGCTTGTAAGCTGCGGTTTTTTTGATCTAACGGAAAACGTTCAAGAGTAAAGGTTGTATCGCCGAGCTGTGCTTGCGTGGTCATAATAGTTTAATGATCGGTAATCAATTGATAGGTAAATTCTAACATGCAACGGCAAAAGGCCAACCCCCATATGTTACCAAATGGCTTTTCTTATCAAAGAAGCGCATTGAGCGCACAAAAAAGCCTCGATTTATTTTATCATCTGCAGCAAAGTTTAAATTGGCAGCAACCCAATACCACCGTTTATGGGCGAACAGGCCCAATCCCACGGTTGCAATGTTTTATTAGTGATAACCAGGTTGAATATGGTTACTCACACAGTAAGTTAGTGGTTGAACCTTGGCCTAGGGTGTTATTAGCCATGCGAAAACGATTGGAACGCCATTTACAACAACCGTTTAATTCTTTGTTGGTCAACTATTACCGCGATGGCAATGACACTATGGGTTGGCACAGTGATGATGAAATTGAACTCGGACCAAAGCCAACGATTGTCTGTATCTCTTTAGGTGCAGAGCGGGTGTTAAAACTAAAACATAAGGCCAGTAATAAAGTAACCGATTTATTACTTCACAGTGGCAGTTGTTTAGTGATGCATGGTGACAGCCAGCGGGATTACCAACACGCAATTGCAAAGCAAACAACGTTAGCTCACCCTCGTATAAGTTTGACATTCAGGTATATTTTACCAAAACCCAGCTAGCCAATTTACAAACTTAGTTGTTATAGTATGGCCCTCATTAGTTATGGATCGGCCCTTTATATGTCAATGCAGCAGCAGATACAAAGCAAAATAGCAGACGCGATTGCTTGCAAGCACCTTAATGTCATTAATGAAAGTCATATGCATAGTCGCGGTGAAGAGTCGCACTTTAAAGTGATTGTTGTTAGCGAAGAGTTTAGCGGCAAACGTTTATTGCAACGCCATCGACAAATTAACGAAATATTAAAAGATGAGCTTGCAAATCATATTCATGCATTAGCAATTCATACCTTTACCCCTGAAGAATTTAGTGAGCAAAGTGGTCAGGTTGCTGATTCACCTACCTGTTTGGGTGGTTCTAAATTAGATTAACGGCCAGGTTTGATTGGGCATAACACTCATCAGACCTGTATTTTTACAATTAGCCTTTAAACTAGCGCTAATTTTTATTGAGATAGATATAGGATGATCAATGGTCATTAAGCCTAAAATTCGCGGTTTCATCTGTACAAATGCCCACCCAGTAGGCTGTGCAGAGCACGTACAAGAACAAATTAACTATGTAAAACAACAAGGCGAGCTAAAAAATGCGCCTAAAAATGTACTAGTTATCGGTGCTTCTACAGGTTATGGCCTTGCATCGCGCATTACTGCTGCGTTTGGTGGTGGTGCTAAAACCTTAGGTATCTTTTTTGAAAAAGAAGGCACTGAGCGTAAAACCGGTTCTGCGGGTTGGTATAACACTGCAGCGTTTCAAAATGCGGCCGACGAAGCTGGGCTTTGGTCTAAGAATATCAATGGCGATGCGTTCTCAAACGAAATCAAGCAAAAAACGATTGAAACAATCAAAGCTGATTTAGGTAAAATTGATTTAGTGATCTACAGCTTGGCTTCACCGCGCCGTACTGATCCAAATACAGGTGAAACATATTCTTCTACGCTTAAGCCAATTGGCAACTCTGTGACGACGAAAAACCTGAATACGTCAAAGCGTGAAATAGATGAAATAACTGTCGAGGCGGCAAGCCAAGAAGATATCGATAACACCATCAAAGTAATGGGTGGTGAAGATTGGGAAATGTGGATAGACGCTTTAAAAGAAGCAGGCGTTCTAGCTGACAACTTCAAAACTACCGCTTATACCTATATTGGTAAAGAGCTGACATGGCCAATTTACGGTCATGCGACGATCGGTAAAGCAAAAGAAGATTTAGACCGTGCAACGGTTGCTATTAAAGAGTCGACTAAGTCATTAAATGGTGAAGCATACGTTTCGTCACTTAACGCCGTAGTAACACAAGCAAGCTCTGCTATACCTATTATGCCACTTTATATCTCTGCTTTATTCAAAGTAATGAAAGCCGATGGCACTTATGAAGGTACGATTGAGCAAATTCACGCGTTATTCACTGAGAACTTATATGGTGATTCTCCACGTTTTGATGACGGCGGTCATTTATTCCAAAACTACAAAGAACTGGAAGATGACGTGCAAGCACGTATCCAGACTGTGTGGGACTCAGTTACTACTGAAACAATTGACGAATTAACGGATTATGTGGGTTACCATAATGAGTTTTTACGTTTATTTGGTTTTGGTATTGATTCGGTTGATTATGAGCAAGAGGTTGATGCCGTTGCTCCGATTGCCAATTTGATTGATTAATAAACAATTGATTGTTTAAAAGTCGCTACGGCGACTTTTTTTATGATCAATCTTTTTTTCTGTATTTTTGCTTAATTTCTCTCCTTGCTCGCGAGCAATAGCACTTTGGTCTATATTGAATTTTATTCAAATGCGGCGATTGAGCTAAATAACCACATCTGTCGTATAAATTTCATATTTACACTCGCATAGTAGTCACGATTAATGTTAAAATTCGGGCAATATATGTGAGGAGTTTAACTGCGTTGCTTGTTTTGAGATTAAAACAGGTAGTTCTTTGATATCTTGAATTTAGCTTGAGTAGTCACAAAGGCGACGTGGTTGGTACGATTTTTCAGTTTCTTTCCGTTAATGTAGTGCAAGTGCGTATGATCAACATAAAAAAAGGTCTGGACTTACCCATAGAGGGCGCACCTCAGCAAGTTATTCATGATGGCTCTGCCGTCAAACGTGTAGCTGTGCTAGGTGAAGAGTTTATTGGTATGCGTCCAACCATGCATGTTCGTGTGGATGACCAAGTTAAAAAAGGCCAGGTACTTTTTGAAGACAAAAAGAACCCAGGTGTATTATTTACTGCCCCAGCTGCTGGTACAGTAAAAGAAATTAATCGTGGTGCAAAACGTGTGCTGCAATCTGTCGTTATTGAAGTAAATGGCAGTGAGCAAATCACCTTTGACTCTTTCTCAGCTGAGCAACTTTCGAGCCTCGACCGTGAAAAAGCCAAAGAAGTACTTATTCAGTCAGGTCAATGGACGGCGCTTCGTGCTCGCCCATTTAGCAAAGTTGCGGCTGTGGATGCAAATCCTAGCTCTATCTTTGTGACCGCAATCGACACTAACCCTCTTGCTGCAGATCCTGCGGTAATTATTGCTGAAAATGCGCAAGCATTTGAAGCGGGTTTAGCTGTGGTTTCGCGTTTAACTGACGGTAAAGTATTTGTTTGTAAACAAGCAGGTAGCCAAGTACCTAGTTCATCAATCCCTCAAGTAGAAGTGCATGAGTTTGGTGGCGTACATCCGGCTGGCCTTGTTGGCACACATATCCATCACTTAGACCCAGTCTCTGCAAGCAAGCAAGTTTGGCATATTGGTTACCAAGATGTTATTGCCTTTGGTCACTTATTCCTAACGGGTGAAATTAGTACTGAACGTGTGGTTTCGCTTGCTGGTCCTCGTGTTAAGAACCCGCGTTTAGTGAAAACTCAACTAGGTGCAGCGCTTGATGATTTAGTTGCCGGTGAGCTAGAAGACGGTGATAACCGTGTTATTTCTGGTTCTGTTTTATCAGGTGCTATTTCACAAGGTCCTCAAGCATTCTTAGGTCGTTACCATGTTCAAGTATCAGTATTACTTGAAGGTCGTGAAAAAGAATTGTTTGGCTGGATTGCTCCAGGTACAGACAAGTTCTCTGTAACACGTACATTCTTATCTCATCTTACACCGAGTCGTTTATTTAAAATGACGACGTCAACAGGTGGTTCAAAACGTGCCATGGTACCAATTGGTAGCTATGAGCGTGTAATGCCTTTAGATATTTTACCAACGCTTTTATTACGTGACTTAATTGCACGTGATTTAGACGGTGCTATTGCTTTAGGTGCGCTTGAACTTGATGAAGAAGATTTAGCGTTATGTACCTTCGTTTGTCCAGGTAAATACGAGTATGGTTCAATCCTACGCGATTGCTTGACTACGATCGAGAAGGAAGGCTAGAGAGATGGGTTTAAAGAAATTTCTAGAAGATATCGAGCCGCATTTTGAAGCCGGTGGTAAACATGAAAAGTGGTATGCACTGTATGAAGCAGCGGCAACTATTTTTTATACCCCGGGTTATGTAAATAAAGGCAAAACACACGTTCGTGATAACATCGACCTAAAACGTATGATGATTTTAGTGTGGATGGCGACATTCCCTGCGATGTTTTTTGGTATGTTCAATATCGGTCATCAGGCCGCGGGTGCTTTAGCACAAGGTTTTGAACTAGCAAACTCTTGGCAAGTAGGTTTATTTCAGTTATTTGGCGGTGAATTAACGGCTGAATCTGGATGGGGCGCAAAAATGTTCTACGGAGCATGTTTCTTCTTACCAATCTACGCAGTAACCTTTGCTGTAGGTGGTTTTTGGGAAGTATTGTTTGCCTCTGTACGTAAGCATGAAGTTAACGAAGGTTTCTTCGTAACCTCTGTATTATTTGCATTGATCCTACCAGCAACTATTCCACTATGGCAGGTTGCATTAGGTATTACATTCGGTGTTGTTATTGCTAAAGAAATCTTTGGTGGTACTGGCCGTAACTTCTTAAACCCTGCTTTAGCGGGCCGTGCGTTCTTATTCTTCGCATACCCAGCGCAAATTTCAGGTGACACAGTATGGACAGCAGTAGATTCGTTCTCTGGTGCAACTATGCTAGGTCAAGCGTTTGTTGGTTCACTAGATTACAGCAACATGGAGCTATGGTGGAATGCGTTTTACGGTTTCATTCAAGGTTCAGTAGGTGAAACATCGACTCTTGCATTGTTAATCGGTGGCTTGTTCTTAATCTACGTGCGAATTGCGTCTTGGCGTATCGTGCTGGGTGTATTCTTGGGTATGGTTGCAACTGCATTCTTATTAAATGCAATTGGCTCAGAGACTAACCCAGTGTTTGCAATGCCTTGGCATTGGCACTTAGTACTAGGTGGTTTTGCTTTTGGTATGTTCTTCATGGCGACAGATCCAGTATCTGCTGCTTTTACCGACAAAGCAAAATTCGCATACGGTGCATTAATCGGCTTTATGGTAGTGATGATCCGCGTAGTAAACCCTGCTTTCCCAGAAGGTATGATGCTAGCGATTTTATTTGCTAACTTATTTGCGCCATTATTTGATCACTTTGTAGTGCAAGCTAATATCAAGCGGAGGTTGGCACGTAATGTCTAGTAATAACGAATCAATCGGCAAAACGCTAACCGTTGTTGTTGCACTATGTTTAGTGTGCGCAATCATCGTATCGTTTGCTTCAGTTCAGCTTCGCCCTTTACAGCAAGCTAACAAAACGCAAGATATTCAAAAGAATATCTTAGCTGCAGCGGGGATTGATGCTGTTGAAAATATCTCTGATACGTTCAACGCAAAAATCGAAGCGCGCGTGGTAAACATGCAAACAGGTGAGTTTGTTGAAACTGACCCTAACTCATTTGACTTTGAAAAAAGCAAATTTGACCAAAAAATTAGTTTTGCATTAAAAGCAGAAGGCATCAAAGACATCGCTGGTATTCAGCGCATGACTAAAGAGTCACCTGTTTATATCTCGAAAAAAGCTGACGGTTCTACAGACGCTATCATTTTACCAATCCAAGGTTACGGCCTTTGGGGTGTAATGTATGGTTTCTTAGCGCTAGAAAGCGATGGCGAAACAGTTAAAGATATTAACTTTTATAAGCACAATGAAACACCGGGTCTAGGTGGTGAAATTCAAAACCCACAATGGACAGCAACATGGGGTGGTAAAGAGTTACCAGTTGATGTTGTAAAAAGTGGCGCTAAAAATGATCATCAAATTGATGGCCTTTCAGGTGCAACTTTAACGTCTAACGGTGTTGATCACGCAGTTGATTTTTGGACTGGTGAAAACGGCTTTGGTCCTTTCCTTGAGAAAGTGCGTAAAGGAGCGTTGAAATAATGGCTGATACTAAAGAAATGAAGTCGGTCCTATTTGGACCGGTACTGGCAAATAACCCGATCGCGTTACAAGTACTTGGTATTTGTTCTGCGCTTGCGGTAACGTCGAGCTTAAAAAATGCGTTAATCATGTCAATTGCGTTGACTTTGGTAACAGCATTCTCAAGCTTCTTTATCTCAATTATTCGTAACCAGATCCCGTCATCAGTACGTATCATCGTGCAAATGACCATCATTGCGTCGCTAGTAATCGTTGTTGACCAAGTACTTCAGGCTTTCTCTTATGCTACGGCTAAAGAGTTGTCGGTATTCGTTGGTCTAATCATTACTAACTGTATCGTAATGGGTCGTGCAGAAGCGTATGCGATGAAGTCACCGCCGCTTATGTCGTTCCTTGATGGTATCGGTAATGGCTTAGGTTACTCAGTAGTGTTACTTACTGTTGGCTTTATTCGTGAACTATTTGGTAAAGGCACATTGTTTGGTGCTGAAATCATCCCTCTTGTACAAGATGGCGGTTGGTATCAGCCTATGGGTCTATTGATTTTACCTCCTAGTGCGTTCTTCATCATTGGTTTATTCATATGGGTACTTCGTACTTATAAGAAAGACCAAGTAGAAGCGAAAGGGTAAGGGGTAGATAGTGGAACATTATATTAGTTTATTCGTAAAAGCGGTTTTCATTGAAAACTTAGCTTTAGCCTTCTTCTTAGGTATGTGTACTTTCCTTGCTGTATCAAAGAAAGTAACAACGTCTATCGGCCTAGGTGTGGCAGTTATCGTGGTATTGGGTATCTCTGTACCGGTAAATAACTTGGTTTATCATGCGGTTCTTGCACCGGGTGCATTAGAATGGCTTGGTTATCCTGAAGCGGATCTTAGCTTCTTACGTTTCTTGACTTTCATTGGTGTAATTGCAGCACTAGTACAAATTCTTGAAATGGCATTAGATAAGTTCTTCCCTGCACTATATAACGCGTTAGGTATCTTCCTACCATTGATCACAGTTAACTGTGCAATCTTTGGTGCGGTATCTTTCATGGTAGAGCGTAACTATAACTTCGGCGAGTCTGTGGTTTATGGTATCGGTTCTGGTGTAGGTTGGGCGCTAGCAATTACATTACTTGCTGGTATTCGTGAAAAAATGAAATATTCAGACGTGCCAGATGGCCTACGTGGTTTAGGTATTACCTTCATCACAGTTGGTTTAATGGGTCTTGGCTTTATGTCATTCTCTGGTATTTCACTTTAATAGGTAGCGAGGATAAATCATGAGTTATGAGATTTTCTTAGGCGTTGGTGTTTTCATCGCTATCGTTGTACTACTAGTTTTAGTCATCATTGGTGCTAAATCTAAGTTAGTTGCAAGCGGTGACATCATCATCGGCATTAATGGCGACCCAGATAAAGCTATTAAAACATCAGCAGGTAGCAAGCTTTTAGGTGCGCTATCTGAATCAGGTATCTTCGTATCATCTGCATGTGGTGGCGGTGGCTCTTGTGGTCAGTGTCGTGTACACATTAAAGAAGGTGGTGGTGATATCCTACCAACAGAACTTGATCACATTTCTAAAGGTGAAGCCCGTGAAGGCTGTCGTTTAGCGTGTCAGGTAAATGTTAAAAACGACATGGAAATTGAACTAGAAGAGTCAATTTTCGGTGTTAAAAAATGGGATTGTGAAGTTATCTCTAACGATAACAAAGCAACGTTCATTAAAGAACTTAAGCTACAAATTCCTGATGGTGAATCAGTACCGTTCCGTGCCGGTGGTTATATTCAAATTGAAGCCCCTGCGCACCACGTTAAATACGCTGATTTCGATGTACCTGAAGAGTACCGTGGCGACTGGAACCATTTTGGTTTCTTCAAGCTGGAGTCAAAAGTAGACGAAGAAACAATTCGTGCTTACTCAATGGCTAACTACCCAGAAGAAGAAGGCATCATCATGCTTAACGTGCGTATCGCTACGCCGCCACCAAGAGATTTAAGCTTACCTTGTGGTAAAATGTCATCGTACATTTGGTCACTAAAAGAAGGTGACAAAGTGACTATCTCTGGTCCATTCGGTGAGTTCTTTGCCAAAGACACTGACGCTGAAATGGTATTCGTAGGTGGTGGTGCTGGTATGGCGCCAATGCGTTCACATATCTTTGACCAGCTTAAGCGCCTAAACTCTAAGCGTAAGATGAGCTTCTGGTATGGTGCGCGTTCTAAACGTGAAATGTTCTACGTAGAAGATTTTGACGGCTTAGCGGCTGAAAATGATAACTTCGTATGGCATACAGCACTTTCAGATCCGCAGCCTGAAGATAACTGGGAAGGCTATACTGGCTTTATCCATAACGTGTTATTTGAGAACTATCTTAAAGATCACGAAGCGCCGGAAGATTGTGAGTTCTACATGTGTGGTCCTCCAATGATGAACGCCGCTGTTATCAATATGTTGAAAGACTTAGGTGTTGAAGACGAAAATATCTTACTAGATGATTTCGGTGGTTAATACCAAAACTAAATAAAATTAGTTAAAATACTAGCCCCGTAACAATAGCTGTTACGGGGCTTTTTTATATTCTAACTTAACTAAGTAGGCTGCAATGAATAGAGTATTTCATCCACAAGGCATCATTGCCTTATTCTTCCTTACCCTCACTTTACTCATTAGTGGCTGTGGCCAGAGCGATGAACCACAAGAGCTTTACCTTGAAGGTAAAACGATGGGCACGACCTATCACATAAAGGTGTTTGCCAAGCAAGACAAGTTAGACGCATTGAACTTACAGCCAGAGATCACTCAGCTACTTAAAGATATTAATCAATCAATGTCGACCTATATACCCGATTCTGAGATCAATACATTTAATCGCCTCGCTGCGGAGCAAGTGATGCCAATTAGTAACGATTTTAGAGCGGTTGTTAGTGAGTCTATCCGTCTTGGCGAATCAACAAAAACCCTTGATGTAACTATGGGCCCATTAATTGATTTATGGGGTTTTGGCCCTGATAAAAAACCAACAAAACGTCCAACCGACGCAGAGTTATCAGCGATGATTGCACAAATTGGCGTTGATAAATTAATACTGACGGAGCAAGGATTAGCAAAAACAATCGATGGTTTGGAGCTGTCGTTTTCAGCTACTGCAAAAGGCTATGGCATAGATAAAGTGGCTGAGTTATTAGAAAGTCACGATTTATCTAATTACATGGTTGAGATTGGCGGTGAATTAAGAGTTGCCGGTAAAAAACCTCATGATCAAGATTGGCGCATCGCGATAGAGCAGCCGGATACAGAGCCTGGGGTGCGTAAAGTACATCGCGTTTTAGCGCCGGGTAATAATGGTATTGCCACATCTGGTGATTACCGTATTTTTTATGAAATGGAAGGGGTTACTTACAGTCATTTAATTGATCCAGCAACTGGGATGCCGAGTCGCCATGATTTAGTGTCGGTGACTGTACTACATCCATCCGCGATGACTGCTGACGGCCTTGCAACAGCGCTAACGGTAATGGGAATGGATAAAGCTAAGGCTTATGCTGAAAAATATGATTTACCCGTGTACTTAATTGGCAAATCAGATGATGGTTTAGTGACCTATTCTAGCCCAGCATTCAAACCCTATTTGTAGACAAGCGCAAAGCGGTTTATAATACACGCAGCTTGATGACTAGCATCAAGCATTTTTATTGCTGAACAATAGGGGCTAAGCAATGTCACTTTTTCTTCTTACTTTTGGTTTATTGATTTTAATCGTTGCAGCAATGGCTGTAGGCATGATAGTGCAAAAGAAGTCTATGGCTAGTAGTTGTGGCGGTTTAGGCTCTGTTGGTATCGATAAGGCCTGTGATTGCGACGATCCATGCGATAAACGCAAAAAGCGTATGGCCAAAGAGCAAGTTTGGAAAGAAAACCAAATTTTATAATTTATCTCTGACTGAAAATTTAAGTTTAGGTTAGTAAAAAGCGCCTCGTGGGCGCTTTTTTGCGTTTACAATTTAATTAATTGCTCTCCTAGCACTGCATATTTGACAGTACCTTGTTCACGTAATATAAAAGCCGCAGCGCCATGGCGAGTAGGCATAGCTGAAAGCGTATTGGCACATTGATAGCTTAACCAGTCACTTTGGTTGTTGATTAGTGTTAAATCACCAGAAAAACAGCTGTAGCCTTGTACTAATAGTTGACGATACTTCTCGGTTGTAAGGTCTAATGGCTTTGCTAGTGGGTAAGCTTTACCTGCATCAAAGCTGAGTGTGTGGGCATCTAGCTGGGTAAACCCCTGTCGAATACTGCTTATATCTCCCAGCTCATTGATTTGTGGGTAGCGTCCTTTAGCGTTAATCGCAATATCAGTAACGTAGCTGCCTTGTGGGCTGAGAATCGTCACATCATTGATGAGTAAATCTACCCATGCATCCTTAACATTAAACGGGATTGCTTGGTAGGTTGCTATTTCTTGTTGTTGCCACTTGTTAGATATCAGCTCATCAATCATTTGTACATACAGCATCCGATTGATTTTGCGAGCAACCTGCCGGTTTGGATCATGAGGGTAGGCGCCAGATTCTATCAGTATGGTACTGATCCCCATTTCAGAAAACGTATCACCAAAACTTCGGTATGAGTAGCTATCATTATACTTTGCTAAGTGATTGGGAACCTCTTGTTCAATCAGTTTACTTAGTTGCGCAATTAATTTCATGGCATTGCCACGGCTTAGGTTAATTTCACGTTGCTGATTATATGCAGGAGCTAAAACAGATATGGTTGCAGGGAGGCCTTTTTCACCTGCACCATAATAAGCGTTTTGGTCATGAAGATTAAAGCCAAAGTCTGGCTTAAAACTTTTCGCCGCAGCCATCAAAAGCTGGCCTTCAGGCGTTCTCAGCGCTTTAGCGTCTCGGTTTAGATCGATGCCTTGCGCGTTAAAACGCGTTTGCAGTTGTGCTCCGTCAGGGTTAATCATTGGAATGACCATTAATGATAATTTGTTTTGCCAGCTTTTTCGCCACGTCTTATTTTCATCGTCGATTACATAGCTAAGAAAATCCATTAATGCCGCACTTGCCGTATTTTCATCCCCATGCATTTGGCTCCACAGCATTACTTTAATTGGCCCTGAACCAATATAGAAGGCATCAATTGGCTGACCTAAAAATGATTGCCCCAGGTTTTTTCGGGTAATTGCGCTATGAGTTGCCAGAGAATCAAGTACAGGAGCAAGATCTGTGGGTTTAATAGCAGGCTTATTCAGCCCTTCAACTTTATGAGTTGCAATAGGTGTAGCAGTTAAAATAAATGAGCAACTAAGTAAGTATAGTAGTATGGCATTGCGAATCATATCAATATCCTAATATTCTTATTTTTAATTTCAATAGGAATATTATATCTAAACATTCACATAAAAAAATATTTAAACTATAGCTGCAATCATTTTATTAAAACGTGAGAGTTACTTTAATTTATATGTAATTAATTGTTTATTATCAAAAATAAAACAATTAAAGGTTGTTTTATTTAACATTTAGGTAAACTTTCAGGTCGAAATATAGACTAAAGTATATGGGTTAATTTTTTTCATCTATCGGATTTATTTTTATCAGTTGTCAGCCTTGAGCTATTACACTAAATTTAGTTTCAAGGAAGCGAAGAGCCGCTAACAAAGAATCTTTATAATTGTGTGTGAAGATGTTGTCAAAGGCGGTTCAAGTTTAGTGGTGACTAAGCTTGAGCTGTTTTTA
>NZ_PNDT01000312.1:0-233 GCF_005886375.1 Pseudoalteromonas sp. S1727 | reverse complement strand
ACTGGCCATAAGAGGGCCTTCACGAAAGCCAACTTGGCCAGTATTTAATGAGCTGGTTACATGTAACCCAAATACCTCTACGGGTTTTTCTTTTAATAAACCTTCTTTGCGCATCCTTTCAGCACCGCCTTCCTCGCCCGCTGGTGCACCTTCTTGCGCTGGTTGTCCTACGACCAGGACATCACCCGCTAAGTCATCTTGAACTTAAGCTAAAGACTCTGCCACAGCCATCA
>NZ_PNDT01000311.1:0-216 GCF_005886375.1 Pseudoalteromonas sp. S1727 | reverse complement strand
ATTTAGTAGAAAAAGCAAACACTTAAAAAAGTTAAGCAACCTTAATGACTTGTCGGCTTATACACCCAAAATTACGAATATATACTCGGTGTAGGTGACGTACTCACTATTGGCGTATGGGATCACCCAGAGCTAACTATACCCGCTGCAGTACACCGTACCGCAGAGTTTGATGGGTTTCGTGTACAAGCAGATGGCACAAATACTTACGCCTAC
>NZ_PNDT01000310.1:0-226 GCF_005886375.1 Pseudoalteromonas sp. S1727 | reverse complement strand
CATTCTTCGGGCACACAAGTCGCATGGTCGAAAAACGCATCCAAAAGCCCTTGTATATCACCACGGGTGCCGCCGTGTACATGTGACGATTCTCGCCATGCCTTCATCACACCTTCGTGCATTTATAAGCCCTTATCTTTAGCGCAGAAATTAATTGTTATTACAAGATGGCTACTTAACATTAGCCATCTTACTTTTATCAATATTATTACACCGAACGGCTTAT
>NZ_PNDT01000309.1:0-228 GCF_005886375.1 Pseudoalteromonas sp. S1727 | reverse complement strand
AGAAAAACTCAAAGATGAGTGTGAGATTGTTGCACCTGAGATCACCGTACGCCAACCAGCCAGTGACGGCACTATTAAATACGCATTGATCCTTGTAGGCTGACAAGAAGTAGAAGCTGTTTGGCTCCCTGAAAATGAACGGGCTACCTTATGTGTTTCTTCACAAGTTGGCTGCGGCCTTGAATGTACGTTTTGTTCATCCGCACAACAAGGCGTTAACCGTAACTT
>NZ_PNDT01000308.1:0-250 GCF_005886375.1 Pseudoalteromonas sp. S1727 | reverse complement strand
AAATTGAACATCTAAATGACCTAACAGAACGATCTCTCATTAGTTGACATAAAATAAAAAAAAATAAGCTACCACAACTCTTACATGATTGGATCGCTTGGTTATTCATTAGCGTAAATCAACTTGTAACTGCAACCTAGATCAGGCTTATTTGAGTAGAGCGTTTTACTCTGATAAATCTTTCACGTTGAAGTCAGGTTATACTGACACTGGAGACAGAGCTTTCCCCCGGCGAGCATTTAAAGCGTCT
>NZ_PNDT01000307.1:0-266 GCF_005886375.1 Pseudoalteromonas sp. S1727 | reverse complement strand
TAAAAGAGTAAAGCTGGTTTATCGTCAAAGTCACTTGTGTAAAATGTTGATATTTACCCATCAGTTGCTCAAGCGGCAGTCTTAGAAATGCCGAAAGTATATTTACAAAGCTTATTACATTTGATTGATAACCCAGATATGCAATTTAAAGAAGCAGCATACAGTTTATTTAAGCGCGGGAAAATTATGGGTGATACTGACACAAACGGTCAATGCCGTTACACAGAATGGCGCAATGCAGCAACCAAAGAAATTAAAGCTACTGA
>NZ_PNDT01000306.1:0-335 GCF_005886375.1 Pseudoalteromonas sp. S1727 | reverse complement strand
AAAAATCTAAACTCAAGTTTTACTCGACTTACTAAGTAGCTCGTGCCCCGCTATGCGTTGCGCCCTGCCGTCTCAGTGGGGTCGCATTATAGGGCGCCGCGAATTTTACGCAAGCGTTTTTTAACGGTTTGTATCATATCTTGCGGTTTGCCTTAATTTTCACGCGAAAACCTTAAAAAAAAACCTAAACTCTTCTGTAAATAACGAATAAAACTAATTTCACACTAACTTTGGATAAAAAAAAGTCATATAGAAAGGCAGTACTTAAAATTAAACTAGACATCGCACTTGAATATATATAAAAACGAATATACACTTTATTGCATATTCTATGT
>NZ_PNDT01000305.1:0-247 GCF_005886375.1 Pseudoalteromonas sp. S1727 | reverse complement strand
GAATTTTATTATCAGCTTTTCCAAATTTTTAAAGAGCATATTAATTAGTAAGCTTTCGCTTTCTAACTAACAATCATCTGTGTGGACACTTCGAACAAATAAGTTCTAAATCGTATAAGGAGGTGATCCAGCCCCAGGTTCCCCTAGGGCTACCTTGTTACTACTTAACCCCAGTCATGAATCACTCCTTGGTAAACGTCCTCCCTATGGTTATACTATCTACTTCTGGATCAACCCACTCCCAATT
>NZ_PNDT01000304.1:0-361 GCF_005886375.1 Pseudoalteromonas sp. S1727 | reverse complement strand
CAATTAGCACAGAAGGAATACGATCAAGCAGTATCTACTCTAAATGGTGAGTCTGCTGAATCATTCGCAGCAACTGGTGCTGAACTTAAATGTGATATCTATACCGTTCAACGTGATGTATGCCAAGCACGTACAGCGTTTCAAGCAGCCGCAGATGCGGGTGGCTTTGAATATTTCCCATTATTGCAAATCAATCTTGATGTCTTGGCAGTAACTAGCCCAGCGGCGTAAGGGTTTACCATGAAAAAATTACCAGCTGCAAGTATATCGATAAGTATGGCTACCGTAATCAGTTACTCATCTAGCGATATATAACAACTCGTCTTGCATGAAATCGTTAATAATATTCAAACCGATAAAT
>NZ_PNDT01000031.1:0-67639 GCF_005886375.1 Pseudoalteromonas sp. S1727 | reverse complement strand
TTTTATACCAATCGTGTTGAGTTACTGACCATTTATAGCGACAGGTAAATGGAGTGATAACAAGGCATAAATTTTGACATGTAGTTGTTCTACATGAAAAATTTATAACGCAGTTAGCGCTTTATTTAGCCCGCTAGAATGGTTAAATATTTAAGTCGATTGGTATAAGATTAAATGACTTTCATAGCATTCCCTTGCTAAGCCATTGCCGGCAAATTTACTTTGCCGGCTTTTTTGTTTTCATACTCACAACAGCATGATGTATCAACACCACCACCGCTCCTGCTAATACGCCTAATAAACCATCAAACAGTAAAGGGGCAATAACTCCCCCTGTCGCTCCTAAATAGTTTGCTCCAAACTCAGCCACCGTTATTTGCCAATGATGCAACACACTAATGCCGTGCACTAAAATGCCGCCGCCGACGAGAAACATAGCGACCGTTCCAGCAAAAGCTAAAAATGCCATTAGCCGCGGCGCAGCAGCTAATAAACCTTTGCCTAACAACTCTTTAAATCGGTTACCGGTTTGCTGTGCTTGAGTGAGCAAGTACAAACCCGCGTCATCAAGTTTAACAATTCCAGCCACTAAACCATAGACACCTATCGTCATGATCACAGCAATCACGCTCAGCACTAACGCTTGATTAAGCAAACTGGCACCGGCCACAGTGCCAAGTGTGATGACAATTATTTCTGCCGATAAAATAAAATCGGTTCTAATTGCCCCTTTAATTTTTTGCTTTTCGTATTCCACTAAATCTACATTTTCACTATCACTAACATCGTCGTTGCTCGAGTGAGGTATGAACTTTTCAACGAGCTTTTCAGCACCTTCAAAGCATAGAAATAACCCACCCATCATTAATAATGGCGTTATTAGCCAAGGCAGCCACACACTTATCAACAAAGCGGCAGGAACAAGAATCGCTTTATTCAGAAAAGATCCTTTAGCCACGGCCCACACTACTGGTAACTCGCGTTCGGCACTCACACCGGTAACTTGCTGGGCATTTAATGCCAAATCGTCACCCAACACACCGGCGGTTTTTTTTGTCGCAACTTTGCTCATTGTGGCAATATCATCTAATAGCGTCGTGATATCATCCAACAAAGTTAATAGATTCGTACCTGCCATTAAATTTCCTTGTACTTAAATATTTATAATAATCAACATAGCCTAAACAGCCATTTTCACCAACGGTTAATTTTCGTTTGCTATGCTAGTAGTCAAACCCACTTACCAAGGTAACAATTTATGTATAAAAGCGTATTAATTGCACTCGGTGTTTTGAGCTTGAGCGCATGTACCGAACAACAAAACAGTCAGTCTTTCTCCTGCGATAGCCAACTTACAGCGGTTATCACCAGTGAAAGTGAAGAAACAGCTTCATTAGCCTATAATCAGGTTACTTACCAGTTAACGCAGCAAACCAGCGCTTCAGGTGTAAAGTATAGCAATGATGATGTGCTGTTTTGGACCAAAGGTAACGAAGCTATGTTGATCATTGATGGCAACAAATACCACTGTAACTTAGAGTAAAGCATTCGCGCGCCACGCTTATAATTTATAAAAACACTGCTACACTCATAAGTAATTAAGTATTTACGGGTTAGCTATGCGCGCTATTGCTATCAAAACAAAACTCATTTTTTCCTTTGCCACCATTGGTTTTTTAATGCTGGCCAGCAGTGGTTTTTTTTACTGGTCGCTAGGAAAAATTGACCATGCTACTTCAGACATAGAAACGTTAGCAGTCCCCGTACAACAACAAAGTAACGCGCTACGTTTATCTTTATTATCAATAACTAAATATAATGCCGTTGCGTATAGCCAAACAAGTGAAGAAGCTTTACACCAGCAACTGCAAAGTACCCGCGAAAACCAAGCTCTATTTGCCTCCAAATTAAAAGAGTTAAACACACAACTTAGTGACCAACCGCAAATGCAGCAGTTGCTGTCAAAAGTAGCACAGCAATACCAGCTATTTAGTACGACCAGCACAACCATGTTTAGTGCCAAACAGCAAGGGTTAACCGCCGAAACACAGGTGGCTGCATTAGCCAATGATTACGCTAACAACCTCGCAGATTTAAGTAATGGTCTACTTGATTTAGAGTTAATCGAAGTAACAGCTGAACAGCAGACTTTATTAGCCGCGATTGTTGGTACCGCGACCCGCATTGATGATTTGCTTTTCACCTTGGGGAACAATGTTAAGGGGATCAATCATATAAACAGCCTACAAACACTTAATGAGCATCAACAAGACACTCGCTTCTTGCTCGATAATATCCAATCTAATTTTACTTACCTGCAGCAACAAGCAAGTGAACTAAAAAATATCACCAACTTTACCAGCCTAAAAGAGTTACTAAACTTAATAAATCAACAACTAATAACGCTATATCAACAACAAAGTACACTTTTAAGCAGCAAAGTAGCGGCTGAGCAAGCCTTTTCAGCCTTTCAGCAGCAATTCCAACTTACTGAACAACTTATTATTGAGCTCAACCAATTAGCTGATAAACGCTTTAACAGCTTACAAAGCGATGCTCAATCAGTGATCAGCACGGGATCAAAACTCGCTATTATCATCTCTTTAGTACTCATCTCGTTCGCAGCCTTGATCTGTTTTTTAACGACACGAGCCATGCTAAAACCATTAAATGCAGTTAATAAAGCGCTATCACGCATCGCCTCAGGAGATTTATCAAAACGTACAAAACCACTGAACGATGATGAATTTGGCATACTTTTAAATAATATCAACCAATTAAGTGATGATTTGAGTGAACTACTCAGTGCAATAAGTGACAACGCCCATACTTTGGATCAATCAGCAATGCAAACTAGTGAGCAAGGCCAACAAATGACTAAGGCTGCACAACAGCAACTAGATCACATTGCTCAGGCCAGTGCAGTGGCTCATAACATGCTTAGCAATTCACAAGCTGTTTGCGAACAAGCAGATAACACTTCCGGTGAAGTTACAAACGCCTCGCAATTTGCTAACGATGTAAACCACATAGCTGATCGTAACAGTCAACGAATTGTTGCTTTACTCACACGCCTTGATCAAGCAGTACAAAGTACTGACGAATTAACCAAGCACACACAATTAATTGGCGCAATTGTGGATACCATTAGTAGTATTGCAGAGCAGACAAACTTACTCGCACTCAATGCTGCAATCGAAGCTGCCCGCGCAGGTGAAAATGGCCGAGGCTTTGCAGTTGTCGCAGATGAAGTGCGCTCTTTAGCTGCACGCACACAAAGCTCTACAAGTGAAATTCACGCTATGATCCAAACATTGCAACAGCAAGCTAACACCGCAGGCCATGAAATTAATGATGCTCAGCAACAAGCCACAGAGTGTGTAGAAAATAGCAGTGAGCTCAATCTAGCTGTAGATAAAATAAAAAGTACCTTAGTGACTATTAATCAGATGAGTATACAAATTGCGGGGTCATCACATCATCAACTAGATAACAGCAATGATATAAAACAGCTCATGACTCAAGTAACCTTGCAGGCACAAAGCAATGCTGAACATGCAAGTACATTAGCAACTCAAAGTGAAGATGTGAAACAGCTCGCTCATTCTCTTACCAGCGCAGTAGAAAGGTTTAAATTCTAATGCTGGTTAAGATGTTGACCATCTATAAACTCTCTAATGTACTTGTCAAATGATGCCGCGGGTAATGGTTTACTGTATAAGAAACCTTGAATGTAATCACAATTCAAAGCTGTAAGAAAAGACCGTTGCGCGGCGGTTTCAACGCCCTCAGCAACCACTTCTAAATGTAAATTACTTGCCATTGAAATTATTGCGCTCACCATTGCGCAGTCTTCAAGATCATCAGGTAAATCTTTAATAAATTCCCGATCTATTTTTAATTTACTCAGTGGAAAGCGTTTTAAATAACTCAACGACGAGTAACCAGTGCCAAAGTCATCAATTGCTAATCCAACACCTATCGCTCGTAAGGCTTGCAACTGCTGTAACGTGTTCACACTGTTGTCAGCGAGTAACGTTTCGGTAATTTCAAGCGTTAAGCACTTAGGTGATAACTGTGTTTCTCGCAGTACAGTTTTAACTAGCGCTTCAATATCCTGGCGTATGAACTGAACACTCGACATATTGACAGTGACAAAAAATTGCTCACCAAAACAATTACACCATGTAGACGCTTCCCGACACGCTTCTCTTAACACCCACTCGCCAATGGGAATTATTAGCCCCAGTTCTTCACACACAGGAATAAATTGCGCAGGAGACACAGCACCTAATTCTGCACTATGCCAACGTAATAACGCTTCACACCCAACCGTTTTTTTATCATGGCTAACAATTGGCTGAAAATAAACAGTAAATTCATTATTACTCAGCGCTTTATGCAGAGCATTCTCAAGTTTGCTGCGGGCTGTTGCTTGTTCATGCAAACCACTGGTAAAGAATTCAAAACAATTACGCCCTTGCTCCTTAGCTTTGTACATAGCACTGTCAGCATTACGCAGTAATATTTTACGTTCAACAGCATCATCAGGGAAAATAGTGATCCCCATACTACCCGACAAAAACACATCTTGCTCACCAATTTTAAATGAGGAATTGAGTGCCTGCAGTGCCTTTTGGGCTAATCGTTCAATATCAGCTAAGGTGTTGATCCCTGGAAGCAGTAACGCAAACTCATCACCGCCTAAACGCGCAACAACATCAGAGCTGCGCATACATGCTTTTAGCCTTTTAGCGGCCTCAAGTAATAATAAATCACCGCTATTATGCCCTAGCGTATCATTCACGCTTTTAAATCGATCTAAATCTATAAAACAAATAGCCAAGCGTTTATTGTCAGCACTGGCACGGATCATTTCTTGATCAAGCTTATTGTTGTAATGGTATCTATTCGCTAACCCTGTCAGGTTATCAAAATTAGTTTGCAACCACATCTCTTGCTCATTTTCTTTACGTAAAGAAATATCGTTGAATAAAGCAACATACTGCTCAATCTCTTTATCATCATCAAAAACCACCGAAATATTGAGCCAACTAGGATAAATACTGCCATCTTTACGACGATTCCAAACTTCACCTTCCCAATGTCCTTCTTCATTCAAACGTTGATATAGCGCTTGGAAAAACGCAGGTTTATGGCGCCCAGAATTTAATATTGCCGGTGTTTTACCTATCACATCCTGTTCTTGATAACCTGTAATATGCGTAAAGGCTTGATTAACTGCTTGAATTTCATTGTTACGATTAGATACCAAAATACCCTCATTGGTTGCTGAGAATACGGTACTTGCTAAACGCTGTTGTTGTCGGGTTTGCAGTTTTTGGCTGATATCGCGAATTAAATGTATTTCACCTATCTTAATATTAGCTTCATCATTTACAGCTGTTACTCGTGCCTCTCCCCAAAAATCCTCTTCTAAACCATGAAACTGGCATTCGTTATCAACACCAATTATACCTTTTGGGCACTGTGTAAATGAGTAAATATTTTTCCCTTGCAGTGACTCTCCTGCTGCTAACTTTTGTATAGCCATCGTATTAGCGGTAATCACAACATGCTCGGTATCGGTGAAAACCAATAGATCATCAATACTGTTAAAAATAGCTTTTAGCATTGCGCTGTCTTTTTGTGCCGACTTTTTAGCACGGCGTAACCTAGCTGCTAATAAAGTTAAAATAGCTAACAAGATCATCAATAAAGAAATTGAAATGAGCGCTAATATTAATTGGTCCGCGCTTTTTCCTTCGATTTCTTTAGTTTGGCTCGCAACCAATTCCTCAAGGTTTTCTTGGTAATGCCAAAGCGCAGCTTCGAGGCTACGTTGCGAAGAAATATCATGCACAACAGAAAATAAGAAATCTTTATTTTCAACTCTAAATGGGGCTGAATAAACACTTACAGTACGTGTTTCACCATTAGCTAAACGGTGTTGAAAGACAAAATAATTCTGCCCTTTATTGAGCGCGGCTTGACGCTCTTGCGCAACTTGTTGTTCAGTAAATATATTAATTTGCTGAATCCGCATTGTTTGCAATTGTGCAACACTGTAACCATAAAATAATGCCGCAGCCTGATTGGCATATTTAATCTCACCTGTTTGCGGCTCAACCACGAGCATGACTGCACTGTGCTCATTTAAAAGCGACACATTGATCACAGAATCAAAAGACGACTTTGCAATTGCATGTCCCGCACCAGTAATTACAAAATAAGCAACTATGACCTTGATAAATAACTTTATGATAAGCCCGCCCATTTATTGAAAACTCATTTCATACATCTGCTCTACACTATAGCTTACTCCACTAATAATGTAATGAAAATGCTCATTAAACACTCACTTAATAAGCCGCTTTAATTCGCTTAACGTATTAATTTAAGTATAATACCAGCAGTCTTTTTCAGCTTTAAAGCGGCCCATAATGAAATACAAAGATCTGCGCGATTTTATCGAGTTACTCGAAAAAAAAGGTGAATTAAAACGTATTCAACAAGAAGTTGATCCTTATTTAGAAATGACAGAAATTGCCGATCGCACCTTACGTGCTAAAGGCCCTGCTTTATTGTTTGAAAACCCTAAAGGCTATGACATCCCAGTATTAGCTAACTTATTTGGTACGCCAGAGCGCGTCGCTATGGGGATGGGTAAAGAAGATGTCAGTGAATTACGAGAAGTGGGTAAACTACTGGCATTTTTAAAAGAGCCTGAGCCACCAAAGGGCTTAAAAGAAGCATTCGGGCAAATACCTGTGTTTAAGCAAGTATTAAACATGCCAGCTAAAGAAGTAAAAAAAGCGCCGTGCCAACAAGTCATTATTGAAGGTGATGATGTTGATTTAACTAAACTTCCTATTCAGCATTGCTGGCCAGGCGATGTAGCCCCGTTGATTACATGGGGTTTAACCGTCACCAAAGGCCCCTATAAAAAGCGCCAAAATCTTGGGATTTATCGCCAACAATTACTTGGTAAAAATAAAATCATTATGCGCTGGTTATCCCATCGCGGCGGCGCACTTGATTTTCAAGAATGGTGCAAAGAAAACCCAGGCCAGCCTTATCCGGTATCGGTGGCACTAGGCGCAGATCCGGCGACTATTTTAGGCGCCGTCACCCCTGTACCTGATACCTTAAGCGAATATGCCTTTGCGGGCTTACTACGCGGTAGCAAAACTGAAGTAGTAAAATCCATATCCAATGATTTACAAGTGCCTGCTAGCGCTGAAATTGTCCTTGAAGGCTATATTATGCCGGGCGAAATGGCTCCTGAAGGCCCTTATGGTGATCACACCGGATACTATAACGAAGTCGATGACTTTCCAGTGATGACAGTTACACACATGACACATCGCAAAGATCCTATTTATCACAGTACCTTTACTGGCCGCCCGCCAGATGAACCCGCGATTTTAGGTGTTGCGTTAAACGAAGTCTTTGTACCTGTACTACAAAAGCAATACCCTGAAATTGTCGATTTTTACTTACCCCCTGAAGGCTGCTCTTACCGTATGGCCGTTGTGACAATGAAAAAGCAATACCCAGGCCATGCAAAGCGGGTAATGATGGGGGTATGGTCGTTCTTACGCCAGTTTATGTACACTAAATTTGTGATTGTTTGCGATGATGACGTCAACGCGCGAGACTGGAATGATGTCATTTGGGCAATCACCACGCGTATGGACCCAGCTCGTGACACCACGTTAATTGAAAACACGCCAATTGATTACCTTGATTTTGCCTCACCCGTATCAGGTTTAGGTTCTAAAATGGGGATGGATGCCACCAATAAATGGCCAGGTGAAACAACTCGAGAATGGGGCGAGCCTATCGTGATGGATCAAGCGACTAAAGATCGTGTTGATGAAATTTGGCAAAGCCTAGATATTCTCTAACAGCGCTGTTAGAGGCTATAAACTCACCCTGCGGATATGCTAGTATTGCTCAAATAAAGTGCGTATCCGCTAATTTAAGGTAAAACATGCAAACATTACACGCTGAAGTTGTAGCTATCAGCCCATTAACAGAATTTGTTCACAAGGTCATTTTAAAACCTGCACAAAGCGTTACTTTTGAAGCAGGCCAATATTTACAAGTTGTACTCGGTGAAAAAGACAAACGTGCCTTTTCAATTGCGAGCCGCCCTTCACAATGTGATCAGCTAGAGCTGCACATTGGTGCATCTGCGGCTGATTCATACGCAATGCAAACCCTTGAACACCTTCGTGCGGCACATGCTGATAAAAGCTTAGTGACCATCGAAGCTGGCCTTGGTATTTCACAATTACGTATACAATGCGAACGCCCAATTATTTTACTTGCTGGCGGCACAGGGTTCTCATACGTGAAATCGATGGCCGACCATTTAAGTGAAATTGGCTGTGACCGCCCAGTGTTATTTTATTGGGGCGTCCGTGAAGAGTCAGCTCTTTATGCACATAGCGAAATGCAAGCATGGGCTGATAGCCGTGAAAACTTTACTTTTATTCCAGTGGTTGAAAATCCCACGGACAGTTGGACAGGGCACACCGGTTATGTACATAAGGCCGTAATGCAAGATATCGTTTCACTTGCACCATACGATATCTACATGGCCGGTCGTTTTGATATGATTGGCATTGTTCGTGATGACTTTTTGGCGCATGGCGCAATCCGCGAAAACATGTATGCCGATGCTTTTGCATTTATAAAGTAGCGTATTAAAGCGCCGGTGGCGCTTTTTTTATATGGACTAATCCTCACTAAATATACAAATCCCATCCATTAAAGTTATACTGAGTTCACTTAATAAATAGAATCAGTGCCGTTTTATGGCTTCGGCAATCGAACAGCGTATCGTAACTTTTTTACTTAAACATGTTAAAGGCATAAAACTGATCTATTTATTTGGCTCTCATAATTAGGGGACTGCCAACAAAAATAGCGATATTGACCTCGTTGACTTAAACTCGGCATCAAGCGTATTGCAAATGCAAGTGATATCATCATTGCGGTGATTAATAACCATCTTTCGGACTTTGAGACATACAGCAAAGAAATTGCGCAAAAACATTAATGTAGAACAACGATTACATTACTGACACTCTCTGACAAAACCTTATGATTTACTGAACGCTCTTAAACAAGGAGCATAATTATGACCACTAACGTAATCGAAGTTGTTAATTTCACACTCAACACTGACGCCGATTTAGCACAATTTCATATTGCTAATAACGCATTTCAAAATTTCATTGACCAACAACCGGGCGTATTTTATCGCTCTCTTGCTAAGCAACCTGATACCCCGCTTTACATCGATGTCATATACTTTGCTACACCAACAGATGCAAAGCGTATAAGTGATGCGTTTTCTGAAAATGCCATTTGCCAACAGTTTGCTGCGCTAATAGCAAAACAAAGTGTACAGTTAACTCATTATGAAGTACTGAGCCAAACAGCTTGCCAGCAAAGTTAAACTAAATAAAGGATCCATTCGTGCACAAATCAGAGCGGCTATTTCAACTAGTAAATATACTAAAAAGTCGCCGCTTTGCGATCACTGCAGGTGATCTCGCCGCTAGGTTAGATGTGTCTGAGCGCACTATTTACCGTGATATTCAACACCTCCAAAGCTCAGGAGTTCCTGTTGCAGGTGAGGCGGGTGTTGGCTATCTAATTACTGAATACGACCTTCCTCCCATGATGTTTACGCTAGAGGAGTTACAAGCACTACTGCTGGGTAGTAACATGGTGAGTGCATGGACCGACCCACAATTAGCTGCAAATGCCCAAGCTGCAATAACTAAAATAAATGCCGTATTACCTGAAAAACTAAAACAACAAGTCGACGAGTTGCCTTATATCGTCCCCTCTTTTAGCCATGATAAAAGCCAGCAACAAACCACCTTGCTACTCCGCCAAGCGATTGCTAATAAAACCTGTATAGAATTTCACTATATTGATGTTAACCAGCAGTCCACTCACCGTATTGCAGAGCCTTTAGGGCTTGTGTACTGGGGAGCAAAATGGACGCTGATTGCTTATTGCCAATTACGTACTGACTATCGTGAATTTCGTTTAGATCGTATCCAAGCTATAACGCCTGTTTGCAAAGTATTTGTTACCCACCCACAAAAAAATTTAGCTCATTACATTGAGTTAGTAAAAGCTAAATATCAAACAAGTTAGTATGAATAGAATGCAATTAAATTGAGTAATGATTGTTTCTACCTATCAATATAATCAACATAAACAATTTCCCAAAAAGCGGATCCTTAACCATACTTTGTACAAGTCATTAATTGGGAGAGACCCAAATGTTAAATACAAAAGTAAAAGATTTCATGCAACGTAAGTTGCCACACATCACACCAGAGACTGAAATGACCACCGCCATTGCGGAACTGCAAAAATTTAAATTACTCGGTGCACCGGTGTTTGATGACAATAAATGTTTAGTAGGATTTATCTCTGAGCAAGAACTACTTAGGCCATTAATGCAAAGTAGTTATTTTTGTGACGGCGTGGTTAAGGTTGCGCAACTAATGCAGACAGAGGTTGTCACCGTCAACGCCGACACCAACATCATAGAGCTTGCGGAGCAAATGAAAACAGGGAAGCCAAAAAACTACCCTGTTGTTGAAGGCACTAAAGTAATTGGGATGATTGGTCGTAGTGATATTCTCAAAGCAATGTTTGATAACTATCTGAGCTGCCAATAAAAATATTAGGCGTATAAAAAACGCCTACCCCTTATTAGCGTGCGGCAGCAGCGTGTATTAGTTGCTGTTTTTCTGTATCACTTAAATAAGCTATTGCCAGCGCATTTGCTTGAGCTTTTTCTATATCGGCTTGAGTTAACCCCGCAGCGGGTGCTGCAATCGCGTATTCATGCTCAATTTCGATGCCTTCAACTGCGGGATCATCGGTATTAATACAAGCCAAAATACCATGATCTAAAAAGCGCTTCAGAGGATGTACGTCTAAGCTTGCTACCGTACTGGTTTGTACATTACTGGTTAAGCACGACTCAATACCAATACGCTGATCTCGCAGGTAATCCATCAACTTGGCATCTTCAATCGCTTTTACACCATGACCAATACGCTCAGCACCAAGCTGATTAATCGCTTGCCAAATACTGGCAGCGCCTAATGCTTCTCCAGCATGAATTGTTGCAGCCAAGTAGGCATCGCGTACCTGTTTAAAATGATCAACAAACAGCTCGCCCGGAAAACCAATTTCATCACCCGCTAAATCAACCGCGACTAAGTCATTTTTAAACGCTAGCAAGGCATCAAGCTCTTGTTGGCAAATTTTAGTTCCGTAAGTGCGCGACATAATACCAATTAAATTCGCTTTCACGCTGTTGTTTTGAGTGGCACTTTTAATACCATCAACAACGGCTTCAACCACACCTTGTGGATGCAAACCACAGCTCTGCGCCATGTAATACGGGCTAAAACGTAGCTCAACATAATCTAAGCCTTGCGCTTGAGCATCTTCGATATTTTCTATGGCGATACGCCGACATGCATCATAGTCACCAAGTACTGCAACACCCCAATCAAGCTTTTGTAAGAAAGCCATTAGGTTCGGTTCAGGATCAATAACTTGTACATGTGGAATAAGTGCTTCAACATTGTCAGCTGGCAGTTTGATATTGAACTGGCGACCTAAATCAAGAATTGTTTGTGCACGGACATTACCATCTAAATGGCGATGTATATCTAGCAAGGGGAGTTTTTTATTGATCATAATGAGCACTCAGTTCAGTTAATTTGCGCGGATGATACGCACTTAAATCGGTAATTCAAGTTTAGATGATTTTATTCATATTATTGAGGTCATTTGTCAGCCCATTACAATAAAAGGTTAAATCACAGTGACTTTATTGCTGTGAAACATCTTTATGCAAATAGTGCCACACTGTTTTAAAGAGTTTCTCAGCATCGATTGGTTTTGTTAAGTAACCATCCATACCGACCGCGAGTGCTTTTTTAACATCGTCGTCATGAGCATTGGCAGACAAAGCAATAATCGGCAGCTCATGCATAAATAACTCATAGCGGATCACTTTAGTGGCTTGCAAACCATCCATATTCGGCATTTGAATATCCATCAGTACTAAATCATAACGTGCTGCAGACACTTTTTCGATGGCTTCAAATCCATCATTGGCAACATCTGCAACACAGCCTTTGGTTTTTAAAATAGCGGTAGCAACATGTTGATTCAGCGGGTTATCTTCAACTAATAAAATTTTAAAATTAGCAAGCGATAAAGTGCTGGTATCAATATCATTAAACTGCGGCTCTAATTGCTCTGCCCTAGCCAGCGGTGAGATGCGTGGCAGGGTGAAGGTAAACGTTGAACCCACTCCTTCCTTACTGACGAGGCTAATTGCTCCCCCCATTAACTCAACTAACTTTTTACAAATGCTTAATCCTAATCCAGTACCACCAAACTGCCGAGAGGTAGAACTATCCGCTTGGGCAAAAGGTTGAAATAGTTGTTGTTGAGCTGTTTCGCTAATACCAATACCCGTGTCACTGACGCTAAAGTATACGCTGTCTTGCTGTTGCCACACCTTTAACGTGATAGCGCCAGTAGCAGTAAATTTAATCGCATTATTTAATAAGTTAAGCAACACTTGTTTTAAGCGAATTGGGTCACTATCAAGCTGAAGCTCTACATTATTTTCTAAATCGACAATAAGTTGCAGTGACTTCATATCAACTTCAAACTGCACTAAGTTAACGAGCTCATCAATCAGCTTATTCAGCGCAATGGGCTCTTGCATTAAGTCGAGTTTACCTGCTTCCATTTTAGAAAAATCGAGTACGTCATTTAATACTCGCAACAAGACGCTAAGCGCACCATCTGCTTGCTCAATAAAACCTCGTGCTTGCTGCCAATCTTGCTGTTGTAATGCCAGATAATGCAGCCCCTTAATACCATTTATTGGGGTGCGGACTTCGTGACTCATATTAGCCAAAAACTGACTTTTGGTCTGACTTGCTTTATCGGCTTTTTGTTTTTCTTGACGCAAAATTCGTGTTTGTTGAGCAACCTGCTCACGGATCTGAATATTAGTCCCCGTTACCGAGATCAAAAATGTAATCAACAACCACACAAATAACATCCCTAATATTTGCGCAAGCCAATACAATAACCACGACATTTGTGCCTTTGGCTCAAAGATCTGTACTTGCCAAACTCGCTTGCCTATCGTTAGTTGGTATTCACTCAACAGCTCTATATCAGTGCGCGAAGTGCGATAAATTAATTGTCGTGCATCAGCCTCAGTTACATCATAGAAATGACTGCTAATTTGACTATGATGGTTAAATTGTAATGCCTCAGCCAAACGTGCCAAGCTAACAACAGCTACCACAAATCCCCTAAAATCACCTTGGGTTTGTAAATCGCCAAACACCGGAAAGAAAAACAACACTCCGCTATCATCGTTCTTTGTTTGTATTAGCTTAACGGGTTCACTAATGACTAATTCATTCAATTCCTTGGACATCATTAATGCGCTACGGCGCTGACTATTTGACGCTAAATCAAAACCTATCACCTCTTCATTCCCCGCTATAGGGTTTACGTACAGTATAGGGTAATAGCCTTCACGTTTGGTAACACCCTGCCAATACTGCTGTGGCTTTTCTTTTATATAATAGTTATGCATGCCTTGCTGGCGCACTTTGTCTTGATGGTGCTCAACATCCGCTAACAAGATATTTGGCACCCAATCAAACGCGAGTACTTCAGGGCTATAATTCAGTTGTTTTGAAGTAAAACGCTCAAACTCACCGTAACTAACCTCATCACTACTGGCAAAAAAGGTCGACAGTAGTGTTAAATGGCTGGTTATTTCATCTAATTTATGGCTTATCTCCAATTTTATTTCGGCAATTTTCGCTTCTTGCTTTTGAATCTCTTTATCTCTTTTCACACTTGCCGCGGCATAAAAACTGATACTGATCACAATATAGATCAATAACGAAGGCAAAATGACTTGTAAACGGTGACGCATTTGCGCGTAATTGAAAGCAGCTAATATAAGTGGCGTAAAAATCAAGACACCAATACTGTCGCCGATCCACCATGCTATAAAATTATCAAATGCATCATGCATGGGAATAACATGATTAAAGACTAATAAGCTTGTGCCGATCGATGCTGAAATTACACAGCAAATAGGTCCTGCAACGATCAAGCTTTGTATACTGTGTTTTAAAGAGGAGAGATCGAGGGGGGCTTTTATGATTTTGACTATCAGATAACAACCAACCCAAGCCTGCAACACCGCCCCTAACGAGACAATTAAAGCTTGTAGAAAAACCTGCCAATGGAGAATATCAACAACTTGATCAAGATGGAGCAAGTTAGTCAATAAAGCGCCGAGTAAAATGCCGAAGGTGGCGCGTTTTCCGCACAATAAAAAACTAGCAAGCGCGATCCCTGATGGTGGCCACGAGGCCACTGCATAGCCATCTATTGCCAACAGTGAATTGCTAAAGAAGCCAGTTAAAAAATAAGCAAAAGCAATGCTAAACGTCAGAGTAAATATATTTTTCAATGCTCTGGCGCTCCTATGCCGGTATGGATCCGCGGTCTCTACGAATAAAGATCGAGTGCTTTTTGTGGCTGCGCACTTTTACTATAACTAAGCTGTGCTTGAGCGAAATATGCCTTGCTATTTTCTCGGGTTAAGGCCTTATCAAATACCCGCGCGGCGAGGTCATACTCCCCATGCGCATTCGCAAGACAAGCAAGCGCAAGTAGCAAGTCTTGATTATCAGAGTCTTTCTTTAACGTATCTTGCAAACTTGCTTGTAATTTTAGCGCGTCTCCCGGTGCGGAGACTTTCAAAATCTGTGCAAGCTCGGCATGTTGCTCTGGTTTTTTCAGCATTTTTATCAGGCTTAACTCTATTTCATTTAAGCATCCGGCACTGGCCATTGCCGCTAAATAACAGTTCTGCGCTTTTGCTTTTACCGGCTTGGGTAACTGCTGGTATTTATCGGTTAATTGCGACTGTGGCTGCGCCATAAAATAGCTGGTTAATAACACTGTCCATTGGCTCTGTGTTAATGCTTTTTTAGCTAATAAACGCGGCATAAATTGCTCAAGTGCCGTCCATTTTTGCTGCTGCACAAGTACCTCAGCATAGAGTTTCAGTTCCAAGGCAGTGGCTTTCTTAGCCTCAGCCAACACCTTTAGCTCTCCCGCTACGGTGCTGCAATCACCACTGGCAAGCCAAAGTTTCGCGGCCTTCAATTGATTTGCTGGTGATATTTGATCAAGTAAACCAATTGCTTTACTCGGGTCATTATGCTGTAAAGCCGCTTTGGCTAGTAACGCATAGCGCACATCTTGCCAATTATCAGCCACGCTGTTGTTAGCCAGTGCAAGTTCAAGCTGTTCGCTATCGCCATTAATTAAGCTCCATACACCTTGCTCAATCGCAGCTTGCTTACGCTCTTCACTACGGGCAAAAAAACGATGACGAGTGTTGCTATACATAGACCAAATATAACGGATCAACTTATAAGTTAAATACAGCCCGAGCGCGATAACCAAAATGGTCGCACAAAAAGCGACAATAGACCCTTCAATAGTTGTTTGATTAAACGAAATTAATACATAACCCACTTCACCTATTAGCATCGGCGATAAAGCAAGCAGTAGCGCAACGGCTAAAATAACCAATATTAAGCGGATCATTGTGCCCACTCCTTGACCTGCTCAGTACTTTTCAAAGTGATAGCTGGACTAAAGTTTAACTGCTCTTTGCTCAACTCCTGCAACGTTTTAAGCGTACTTTTAGTGAGAGCGTCATCATGTTTAAAGTAATCTTTTACTAATACTTCGGCTTGACTCAACGCGGTAAAATAAACACTGGCTTGTTTAGTCAACAGTGCATCTTGCGCTTGCGATAAATATAAGCTTAAGCGCTGTTGGATAAGATGGCGCTCTTGCTCGGTTAATAAAGGTTCAATAGCAATATCTTCACGTTGGCGAATTTTAATAAAGTTATCTTTAAATTGCTGCCATGAATTCGCTAAGTTTTGCTGCCAATCACTGATATTCTCACTTAACGCATGTTGATCTTCTTGTTCCACTTCTTGTGGTAATGCCACCGCGTTAAAAACAAGCTTATCAACTTGCCCAAGCACGCCGTGCAGCGTTAAATAAATGGCTTCTACTGCCACCGGTTCAACAGTACTTAGCGCTTGCAAGTCTTGATGTATTGCCTGGCGAATAGCGCCTGTGCCGGGGTGTTCAGCAAGTAGCGCATCTAAGCGAGATAATACAGCCGTTGCACCTTGATAATCTTTTTCAGCCCACAATTTAAACTCAGCCATACGTTGCAAGCTGGTAACTTCTTGGGGGTTGAG
Source organism: Pseudoalteromonas sp. S1727 (assembly GCF_005886375.1). Lineage (NCBI taxonomy): Bacteria > Pseudomonadati > Pseudomonadota > Gammaproteobacteria > Alteromonadales > Pseudoalteromonadaceae > Pseudoalteromonas > Pseudoalteromonas sp. S1727. The sequence continues at coordinate 51,233 of NZ_PNDT01000031.1, read as the reverse complement.
GCTATAAGCTTGTTGCTCTGCACGCTGTAACGCACTTTCTAGTTGCTGCTGTGTTTGTGTTTTGCTTGCAGCTAAAGCTGCCGTCACTTTTTGCTCACTGTTAAACAAGGCTTGCTGCAAGGTTTGCTGGGCGACTTTTACGGCTTGTAGCTCTTTACCAAGCAGTTGGTTGTCAGCAGATAGTTGATTGATCACTTGATTAGCTTGCTGCTGCGTATTTAATTTTTGATAAAACTGATACCCCACCCCAGCTGCCACTATTAACGAGATCAGCAGTGCTAAGCTGCCAGTTTTACTTACTTTTTGTTTGTTAGTTGGGGGCGTTTCTTGTTTCATAGCAAAGTCTTTTTTTGTTGCCGAAGGAGAGTCTGTAACCTTAGTATTCACTTTGGTTGTACTGCTTTGTGCTGCTTTAGTGTCAGCTATTGGCTTTGTATCTTCACTCATAAGGGTACCTTCGCTGATACAAGTAAACATAGCGCTATCACTTGCACCTGCGGCAATGTGTATATTTGCCGAGTCAATCTGCTGCGCCGCAAGGTGTTCGCTAATGCGAGCACTGGCAACATAAAACTGACAGTGTCTTAACCATTCTAGTTGTTGCACGCTCAGCTGGCGAAAAATCGCGTCAACGGCCGCATTACTTGTAATGACTATACCTTTAACATCAATGCTTTGCCAGTGGTCTAGCCAGTCAGCTGAATTTCCCTCAGTAGGGCTACGTTGATAAACAACTAAATTATTTAAAAATGCTCCACGCTGTTTGAGCGTTTTTGCAATAGTAGGTCGGCCATCTTTGCCTTTCACTAAAACAATATTTTGCCCATCAATCTGCTGTAATGACTTCAGCGCTAATAATCCTTCAGAATCATGCTGCTTAGGCACCGCGGCGCGCACGCCAAATGCCTGCCAAATGGCTTCAGCAGTTTGTTCGCCTACAGCATAAAACTGTGCTTTGGTATTAATATCGGGTTTTAGAGCCAGTAGTGCATTGACGGCATCTTGAGAGATAAAAATAACTTTATCTGCATTCAGTAGAGGCGTTAGCTGGGTGTTGTTTGGTGTGAAATAATCGATCTTCAAAACTGGAAACAAGGTCGCCTGATAACCCTTCTGCGACAGTTGCTGCGCAAGGTCGGTGCCTTTTCCATGTGGGCGAGTTATCAGGATCTGTGCCATTTATGCGTCTCTATATACGTCTGCTAAAATTTTATCTGCACCTAATGCAAGTAATTGCTCGGCCAGTTGTATACCTAGTTGTTCTGCATCGCTGGCATTACCACTGATCTCAGCACGCAAAATTTCGCTGCCATCAATCGCGCCCACTAAGCCACGTAAATGCACTTGCTCGCCATCAACTAATGCATACGCACCAATTGGCACTTGGCAACCGCCTTCTAAACGGCGATTCATGGCACGCTCTGCATTTACACGAATACGCGTTTCATTGTGCTCTAGCGGTGCAAGTAATGCTTTGGTTACTTCATCATCAATACGACACTCAATACCTACCGCACCTTGACCATTAGCTGGTAGCGATTGCTCCGGCTCAATAAAGGCTTTAATGCGATCATGCATTTCTAAACGAATTAAACCTGCAGCCGCTAAAATAATCGCATCATATTGGCCATCATCAAGCTTGGCTAAACGCGTGTTCACGTTACCACGTAAATCACGAATTTCTAAATCAGGGCGCAATGCACGTATTTGGCACTGACGACGTAGACTGGATGTACCAACAATAGCACCTTGCGGTAACTGTGCAATATTATCAAAGCTATTCGATACAAACGCATCCCGTGGATCTTCGCGCTCACAAATAGTATGCAGCGCTAACCCTTGTGGAAAATCCACCGGTACATCTTTCATTGAATGCACAGCGATATCAGCACGGCCATCTAACATAGCTTGCTCAAGCTCTTTAACAAATAAGCCTTTACCGCCAATTTTTGCAAGCGGAGTATCGAGAATGATATCCCCTTGGGTCGACATAGGCACTAACTCAACCGTAAGATCAGCATGAAAATGCTCAAGTTGTGCTTTTACAAATTCCGCCTGCCACAGTGCTAAGGCACTTTTACGAGTCGCAATACGGATTAGTTGAGATTTTTTTGTCGCTTTTCCAATCATAAATAGAGTCCAATTAATTTTCTTTGCTGAGTCTCAAAGTACGCTAAACGCTTACTCAGCCAAAATGCGAAATTCTTTTTGTGCCAACAAATGGCCATGTTCATCAACAACATCAACGCGCCAATTACCAACTTGTTCAGGTAAAATCGTTTTATTAGAGAAAGTACGATAACGAGGCGAAGTAACATCGAGCTCAATGCTGGCTAGCACTTCATCTTCGTAGCGCCAAACATGCTTAACTTTTTGCCCTTGCAGGTTTTTGAGTTCACTAAAAAATGCCATCGTCTCTGTAAATTCATTAAAACGCACATCTGCTTTAAATACGTTAACCGGCTCACGGTCTACGACTTCACGCGTCAATACAGCTCGACTTACTTTGTCGGTATCAATTCGCGCACCAAGCGCAACGCTGGCCACATGTGCCGAAGGTGCAAAGCTATCAGTTTGTTGAACGGTTACCTCTTGTCCAACCAATTCCTCATTCGTATCAGGAATAACAGTGGTGCTAGCAGGTAACTCCTCGCGGACTTCTTGTTCCTGAACAGTAATTTGCGCTTCAGGCTCACTGGCTGATGCTGCAAGGTCATCAATATCAGGGTTTTCAATAACGGCTGCAATAACTGGTATTGCTGAGGCTGAATCAAGTTCAGTATCACTTTCCTCAATACGTGGGTCAGCTAGCTGCGGGTCATCAGTTACACTGTCAGTTACCACCTCCGCCACTGAGCTATCAATAGGCTGTTGATCATTTTGCTCGGCGTTTACCGAGCCCAATAGGCTATATGCAACAATAACTAACGCAAATACCACCAATAACATGACAGCCACAATGCGCTGCCAATGCCATTGATAGGTGACTTCTGGGGCAGTAGGTGCTGCTGCACGACTCATATTTGCGGTGATCACTATTTTTTGTTTCATTTTAGCCTCGGCTACTCAACACTATTAACTTAAGCGGGCAATTAACCAGTGGCGGATAGCCAATAGCTCTTCCCCACAGACCTGATGGCCCATAGGATAGTCTTGCCAACTTACCTCCATGTTATGCGCTACCAATACATCAAACGCATGACGGCCAGCCTCATAAGGTACGACTGGATCTTGGCTACCATGAGCCATAAATACATTTAAACCTGTTTGTTTTGCTTCAGCTGTTAATTTCTCAGGCACGCACATGTATGTCGACAACGCCATCACACCAGCCAGCTTTTGCTTTAAGCGCGGTGCTAAATGTAATGAAATAACGCCACCTTGAGAAAAACCAGCTAATATTATTTTATTTGCTGGAATGCCTTTCTCGAGTTCTTGATTGATCAATAACTCAACTTTAGCCGCTGATTCACACACCCCAGCTTCATCCGCACGTTTATCTAAATCCATTGATTTAATATCATACCAAGATCGCATAGCCATACCACCATTTATGGTGACCGGCTGTACTGGTGCATGGGGAAATACAAACCGCAAACCAAGCTCATCAGGTAACGCAAGTTGTGATGCAACAGGCAAAAAACCATCGCCTGAGTCGCCCAAGCCATGCAACCAAATAATCGTTGCTTTATGCTCACCCTTTGCCGGGTACTCTACAAACGCTAAACTCATAAGGCTGATTGCCACTCAACTGTTTGACCGGCCTGACGCGTGGTCGCCTCATTCATAAACTGCCAAAACTCAGCGCCCGAACGGTTATCAATCCACTGATCACCACGTAATTCAAAGTGATGACCATTAAACTTAGTTGCAACCCACACTTGATGTAAAGGCGCTTGCTTATTAATGACAATTTTACTGCGATCGGCAAAAATAATTTCCAAAATACCTTCGCCAGATTCATAGTCTAAGTCGGCTTCACAGTCATCCACTTGCTCTTCAATGGTAAACATAAGTGCTTCGGCTAATTGATGGTATTCATGATCAGTCATAATTGTTTCCTTTTACGGGCATTTAGCCAGGTATTCGGTACGAATTGCGTGCAACTAGTGTAACAGGAATAAATTCATCCGCGAATAGCTGCATTTTTTAGATATTCTGTTAATCTGCGATTATAAAGCCAGCAACACGATTAATCTAATGAAAGAGATGCATCTTAAACAATTAACACGACTTTCCTCACTCAGTGTACTTCTTATCGCTTTAGCTGGTTGCGGACAAAGTGGTCCACTGTATTTACCTGAAGAAAATGCAGAGCCGAATCAACCAGAACAAGTAGCGCCTGCCGCTACTAAAACACCGTCATCAACTACTGAATCGAAACAGGACCAATAATGGACTTTTTTGACTATAAAAATAATCAGCTACATGCTGAAGACATCGCTGTCAATGAGCTTGCAGCGCAATACGGCACACCTTGCTATATTTATTCACGCAAAACATTTGAACGTCATTATCTTGCTTTTGCTGAAGCGGCCACCAATCATAAAAACTTAGTGTGCTATGCTGTAAAAGCGAATTCAAACATTGCCGTGTTAAACGTGCTTGCGCGTTTAGGTTCAGGGTTTGATATTGTTTCTAAAGGTGAACTTGCGCGTGTTATTGAAGCAGGTGGTGATGCCAGTAAAGTAGTTTTTTCAGGGGTCGCAAAAACAGCTGACGAAATTGCCTATGCGCTAAAACTAGGCATTAAATGCTTCAATGTAGAGTCAGTGTCTGAATTAGATCGCATATCACACGTTGCTAGCGAGCTTAATTTAGTGGCGCCGATTTCGATTCGTGTAAACCCTGATATTGACGCTAAAACCCACCCTTACATTTCAACAGGCTTAAAAGAAAATAAATTCGGTATAGATATTCTAACGGCTGTAAGCGTTTATCAATATGCAGCATCATTACCTGGTTTAAAAATTACCGGCGTTGACTGCCATATAGGCTCTCAACTTACTGAAATAAAACCATTCCTAGAAGCCCTCGATAAAGTGCTGGCACTGATTGATGAGTTAAAAGCAAATGGCATTGAACTGAGCCACTTAGATATTGGCGGTGGCTTAGGCGTACCTTATAACGGTGAAACCCCGCCACACCCGAGCGAATACGTGGCACATATCACCGAGCGTTTAAGTGACTACCAACACCTAGAGCTTATTTTTGAGCCTGGCCGTGCAATTGCTGCTAATGCCGGTATTTTAGTTACTAAAGTTGAGTTTATTAAACAAAACCAAGATAAGTTTTTTGCGATCGTTGATGCCGGTATGAACGATATGCTGCGCCCTGCATTATATCAAGCATGGCAAAACATTGTGCCAGTAACCCCACGCAATGACGACACCCCCACCCACAATTTTGATATTGTTGGCCCTGTGTGTGAAACCGGTGACTTTTTAGGTAAAGATCGCATGTTGGCATTGCAACAAGGTGATTTACTAGCACAGCGCAGTGCGGGTGCATACGGCTTTACTATGAGTTCAAATTATAATTCTCGCCCTCGTGTGGCTGAGATTATGGTTGATGGTGAGCAGAGTCATTTGATCCGCGCACGTGAAACAATTGAAAGCTTATGGCAAGGTGAGAAAATTTTACCATAAACTTTTTGTAACACGGCTGCTCTGTGGCATGATTAGCGCAGAGCAACCCGAATTAGAGCGCTATGTTAGTTAATTTTTCCAAAATGCACGGCCTAGGCAACGATTTTGTTGTAATTGATAACATTACACAAAACGTTTTCCTGTCACGAGATCAAATAAGAAAACTGGCAGATCGCCATTTCGGCATCGGCTTTGACCAATTACTTATGGTAGAAGCGCCTTATTCTCCTGATCTTGATTTCCATTATCGTATTTTCAATGCCGATGGTAACGAAGTCGAACAATGTGGCAATGGCGCTCGCTGCTTTGCTCGTTTTGTACGAATGAAAGGCCTTACCAACAAGCATAAGGTTACCGTATCGACCAAATCAGGTAACTTGACTTTATATATTGAAAAAGATGGTCAAGTAACAGTCAATATGGGTCATCCTAATTTCGAGCCAAGTAAAATACCGCTCAAAGCGACTAAGCGTGAACTCACTTATATTATCCGCGCTGAAGAACACACCGTATTTAGCGGTGCTGTATCAATGGGTAACCCACATTGCGTACTGGAGGTGGATGACATAGATACCGCCGACGTAAACACCCTAGGGCCATTACTTGAAAATCACGAACGTTTTCCGCAGCGAGTTAACGTTGGCTTTATGCAGGTGATCAACCCAGAGCACATTAAACTGCGAGTTTGGGAGCGCGGCGTTAGTGAAACTCTGGCTTGCGGTACCGGTGCTTGTGCCGCGATGGTGATTGGCCAAATTCAAAGTAAACTCTCTACCACAGTGCAGGTCGATTTACCTGGCGGTAGTTTGCAAATTCGCTGGCAAGGTGAAGGTCACCCGGTAAGAATGACAGGCCCTGCTGAACATGTATTTGATGGACAAGTTGCTTTATGAGTCAAATAACACCTGAACAAGTTGCTGATTTTTTACGTGAAAACCCATGCTTTTTACAGCAAAACAGTGACCTTTTAGCGCAATTAGAGCTTCAGCAACATGCGCAAGGTGCAACCTCATTGGTGCATATTCAACAACGCCAATTACGTGAGCATAATACGATGCTAAAAAGTAAAATAGCCTCCTTGATTGCGCATGCCAAAGAAAACGAGCTCATTTATAGCTTATTTAGTGAATGTCATCGTCAGCTTTGGACTAACTACGATTTTAAAACCTTAGCTATTAACTTACGTAATATTATTTGTACTAACCCTGCTATTAGTGAATGCCACTTACTAAAGTATGAAAGTAAGTTTGATGAGCTAATTGCCCATCGTTTACAACCAGGCGGCATTTATCTAGGTCGCGTAAATCAGCAAGAGCGAGACTTACTGTTTAAAATTGATATCCAATCAAGTGCACTGTATTTAATTGGCAACAGTCAGCACCCTATCGCTATTTTGGCATTTGGTAGCGCAGATCCGAATCATTTCGAGCCAGCAAAAGACAGCTTATTTGTGCTTGAGTTTGTGCGCTCATTGCAACTCAGATTGCTGGAGTTAGAACAGGAACTTGCATGAGCGAGCAGCTCCCACCTGATATAGCAGAGCTTTGCGAGCAACTAAGCGATGCATGGCGCACACCTATTCAACAATTTAGCGACTACCTTAAGTTTGAAAAACAATACTCACCACACACGATAACGCAATACACCAGCCAGCTTGGTTTTGCAGCCTTATACTTCAGTAAACTCTGCGATGATTGGTCAAATGTGCAAGGTGAACATATACGTCGTTACAGTATGCAGCTCAGAGGCAAACAATTAAGCGGACGCACAATTAGCTTAAAACTCAGCTGTATTCGCAGCTTATATAAGTTTTTAAAAACAAAGAATACCAATCAACAACACCATTACCATAATCCAGCACAGGCAATCAAAGGCCCTAAATTTGCCAAGCCACTGCCAAAAAATCTCGATGTTGATCAAATGACGCGGTTACTTGATATTCAAGACGATGACCCACTAGCAATACGTGACCAGGCGATGATGGAATTAATGTATTCTTCTGGCTTAAGGATAAGCGAGTTAGTCGGCGCCAACTTACAGGATATTAACCGCAGTTCAGCTGAAATTTTAGTCCGCGGTAAAGGCAATAAAGAACGCCTCTTACCGGTTGGTGGTAAGGCGTTAGAATCACTAAATAAGTGGTTAAAGCTTCGGCCGCAATTTGCTCACCCTGATGAAGTTGCGATATTTGTTAGTAGTAAAAAATGTCGTATATCCGCGCGTCACGTGCGGCTCAGAATGCAAGAGTGGGGTATAAAACAAGGCATTAGTAGCCAGGTACATCCGCATAAATTGCGCCATTCATTTGCTTCACATATATTAGAATCATCAGGCGACTTACGAGCTGTACAAGAGTTATTAGGTCATAGCAGTTTATCAGCAACCCAAGTGTACACTCATTTAGACTTTCAGCATTTAGCCAAAGTGTACGACAACACTCACCCTCGCGCTAAAAAGCGCTCAAATACCGACTAGCCAGGAGCTGATATGATCCGCTTTAATCGTGCCATAAGCCATTTTTCTGTACTCAGTTTTGATTTAGATGACACACTATACAACAATCACCCCATCATCAAAGCGGCTGTGCAAGCACAAATAGATTACCTCAATGCGCTTCCCAACTGGCAAGCGCAAGGCAAAAACTACTGGCAACAATGCCGAGAACAAGCGGTAATTGACAACCCTGAACTCATCGACAACGTAACTCAATGGCGTAAAAGCACATTACGAGTGGCACTTGCCAAGCTCGGCTACCAAGGAGTAGAGCTGGAACAGCACGCTAATAACGCATACCAAGCATTTGCCGATGCACGCAGCCAAATTACGGTTAGTGATGAAGTGCTTGAGCTCCTCGCTAAACTTACAAAGCACTATCGTTTAATTGCTATAACCAATGGCAATGTTGAAGTAGAGCGATTTAACTTAAACGGTGTATTTGAGCTGGTGCTGCAAGCGGGCATTCACGGTAAAGCAAAACCGCATGCCACTATGTTCGAACAAGCATGTAATCATTTAAACGTAGCACCACAACAAATTTTACATATCGGCGATAGTTTAGATACTGACGTACACGGCGCGCATAATGCAGGCTGCCAATCTATATGGCTCAATAACCAAGCCGCAAACTATGCATATAAAGGCTTAGCCGACATTGAAATTAAAGATATTCAAGCGCTAAAGTACTTTTTAAAGTAACGGGAGTTTAAAATGAAAAGGACGTTTTCCACATACTTACTCATCACGGCGTTAACCGCCTCCGTTGCGTTGAATGGCTATTTATTATGGCCAACAGAAGTCGTTAGGCCCAGTAAAGAGGCTGTTACACAATCTAAAACACAGCAACCGCCCTCAGAGTTATTTAGCCCTTATTACCAACAAGCTATACGGCAGTTTGACCAGCAACAGTTTAGCGCTGCCGTTGCCAGTTATCAGCAATTACACACAGCCCAACCATTACAAGCTGAGCAGCTATATTTTCAATGGCGTAATAGCGTAGAGGATTGGCTGAACGATGGGCAATTGACGACCGTTGAGCGTTTTTTACAGGCCTTTTTAACCAGCGAACCTTACAATGTCAGTATGTTACAACTTGATGCCGAGCGCTTAGTAAAAAGCCAACAACCCAATCAAGCCATTGTGGCATTGTTAGCTTTACAATCACTTGCCAATGAAAGTCAGTTAGCAGCCATAAATATGCGCTTAACCCAGCTTACTATTGCCCAACTACAGGCACTCAATGAACGTAGGGCATGGCAAACAATTACTGAACAAACACTGGCGTGGCTTGATTATGATAATGAAAACCCTCGTTATTTATTTGCCCTTGCGCATGCTTATTATCAGCTCAATGACTTACCCAGTGCACAGTCAAGTTTAGACCGCCTACCTCTGGAACACCCATTGCAAAGTCAAGCAGCTGCATTACAAGAGCAAATTAACCATGCCATTAACGGCCTAGATAAAGTCCCTTTAGAAAAACGAGGAGCGCATTACCTTATTGATATCATTATTAATAACGATGTAAATACGCAACTGATGATAGATACTGGAGCAAGCTTTACGGTACTACCAAAGCAACTGTTAGAGTCGCTCTACCCACAACCAAAATATATCAACGAGATGACCGTAAATACAGCTAATGGCCAAGTAAAGGCTGCTCACTATCAAGTTGAGTCGATTAAAATTGGCCAACAAATTTTACACAACTTTGACATTTTGGTGATCAACAATCATAGTGGCTATGGCCTATTAGGAATGAATTTTTTACAACATTTTAAATTTAATATTAATCAGCTAGATAATCAGCTTGAACTAGAAAAACAATAACTTAATTTAAGGATAAACATGACACTCAACGATTTTTTAAGCCGCTTAGCTGAACAACCGCAACAGCTTGAGTTTAGCGATTGCATGGCAGTGATTGATGCAAATTATCGCTTTACGCCAAGCGCATTTAATAACCACGGTTTAAAAAGTGCTGCTGGTGAAAACAACGGCTCGTGCAAAATTTTTGCTTTTGCTAAGCTCAACCAATTAAGCAAACAAAATACCTTAGATTGCTTTGGCGCATTTTACCGCGAGGATGTATTAGGAAATCCTGATGGTCACGATCATATGAACATTCGTACCTTTATGCTCGCACCCGAAGCCACGCCATTTTTAGGACTGACTTTTGAGCAACAACCGTTGTTAGAAATAGCCTAAAGCTCTTTTTCCATAAAGTAGCGCGTGCCTGAAAGCGGATAATTATTTAATTGGTATTTCACCACATAGCCGTTTTTTTCATAAAACGGCTTAGCCTGAAAATCTAACGTATCTAACTGAGCCCATTTAGCGCCAAGTTGTTGCCCATGCTCCTCAATTGTATGTAATAGCTGAGTCGCCAAACCATGACCACGCGCAGTCTCAGCACACCACAACCAGCTTATCATTAACCAATTACCAAATACCTGAGCAGTGATCCCTGCCACTAGCTGCTGATTTTCATCGACAAACTTAAACCCTAAAGGAATTCTCTGCGTATCAAAGTGCGCTTGATTATAAGCCTGCATGGCGGATCTTAATTCCTCTTGCAAACACTGTGAGTCATCTCGCTGTAGTGAGTACATTCATAACCCCTTCAAAAAATAATAACCCATCATTAGCTTGTGGCTTGTTATACTCGCAGCATTATTAACTGTCCAGCTTATGCTATGATTGAAAAAACTCGCCTTGCTAAATACCTTGCCCATGCGGGTATTTGCTCTCGTAAACAAGCATCTCGATTAATTGATCAAGGCATTGTAACTGTGAACGCCCACCCCGCGAATCATATTGATCATGTAGATGACAGCGACGATATACGTGTTAATGGCGAGCGCATTCAAGGTGCGGCCCCACTGGTTTACTTTGCCTACCACAAACCCGTTGGTATTGACTGTAAACTTAATCAAACCGACTCCAGCAGCTTGATTCATCACCTGCCACAAACAACCCGAGTGTATCCAATTGGCAGGCTAGATAAAGACTCTCGAGGTTTACTAATACTGACCAATGATGGCGAATTTTGTAATCAGCTGATCCATCCTGATTTTCACCAGCCAAAGCGTTATTTAGTGACTGTAGATAAGCCACTTGATGATAATTTTTGCCAAACAATGGCAAACGGTGTGCCCGTAGACAAGCACATTACTTTACCTTGCACAGTTGAAAAAATAACAGAGCACCAGTTTAGTATTATTTTAAAACAAGGGCTTAACCGTCAAATACGAAAAATGGCGCACTACTGTGGCTATAAGGTTACCGATCTTTACCGTGAACAAATTGCTCATCTCGAATTAACGCCACTCAACCTAGCAGAAAATAGCTACCAGCAAATAAACAAGTCTGACATTCTAAAAAATTAATTAATTTTTGCACAAACTAGTTGCAAAAAATGATTACAGGTGTAATCTCAGCTTAAAGATTACACTTGTAGGCGACATTCATGATTGAATTATCGAAAGCAGAATTTGAAGTGCTCGATGCACTTTGGCTAAATTACCCAGCAACAGCAAGCCAGATCATCGACCGTTTAAGCGATGAAAAACAGTGGCACGAAAAAACCATTAAAACCTTACTTGGACGACTGGTAAAAAAAGGCGCTCTCAGCTTTGAAAAAGAGGGCCGCCAATATATTTATACGCCCTGTATGGAACGCGCTGAATACACACTCAAGGAAAGCCAAAACTTTATAGAGCGATTTTTTAGCGGCCGTATTGCACCTTTGGTAAGTGGTTTTGCTAAATCAGAACAACTTTCGCAACAAGACATCAATGAACTTAAGAAAGTCATTGATGAGTGGGAAAAGCAGCAAAAGTAAGGATTCAACATGCTAGAAATAACCTTTAATTGGCTTATTGAGCAACAACTCTTATTCAGCATACTGATAGTTAGTCTACTCGTGTTAGAGCGCTACGCATTAAAATGGCTCAATGCAAATTTTGTCTATAAATTGTGGCTATTAATCCCCATTGCACTACTGCTGGCAAATTTGCCAGCACACTTAAAACCATTACAAAGTGCCGCTATTAGCACTATGTTGATCACCCCAAATAAAGCGTTGGGTGCTAATTTTAGTATTAGTTGGGCGCTACTCTACGGCGTGATATTCAGCCTATTAGCTGTGATCACCGCATTGACGCATCAGCGTTTTATCAAACAGTTGCAATTAACGCCTCTAAACGATAAATCGTTTGCTAGGGATAACCCAACTATTCAGTTACTACAAAGTGATGTAGTGAGTACGCCGATGGTGATTGGGTTATTACGTACACAGTTAGTGTTACCAACAGGCTATCTGCAAAAAACCGATAGCGTCTCATTAAAGCTCATCATTGAGCATGAAAAAGTACATATAAAACGTGCCGATAACTTATTAAATATGTTGTTACTAATAACAACATTGGTGTTTTGGTTTAACCCACTTGCTTGGCTTGGTTACCTGAGTTTCAGGCGCCTACAAGAGCTTTCATGTGACGAAACAGTACTCGCTAATAAAAACACCCAACAACGGATTTTATACAGCAAGGCCCTCATTAATTGTGCAGCAAGTAGTCGCGCAGGCTTGATGGCTTATTCACACTATGGAGATAAAAACACTATGTTACAACGACTCAATCAAATCAAAAATAACGGCAACAGCTCACTGGTTGCCAAGGCTGCTCTGCTCATTTTTGCTGCGGGAATGTTAAGCAGCTTTGCAATTGCTAAACAACCAGAGGCAAAAGCCCAGAAGCAGTCAATTTCACCGATCATGCGCATTGAACCTCTTTATCCAAAGCAAGCAGCTGAGCAAGGGATCAGTGGTTCTGTGGTATTAAAGTACGACATTGACCCTGCTGGAAACACCGCAAATATCTCAGTGGTAAACGCAAAACCAGAGGGCGTATTTAATAGGGAAGCAAAAAGAGCATTAAAGCAGTGGCAATATAAGCCTTCGAACTTTGGCTTTAAAGATGTACTGGTACAACTGGATTTTGCCATAGATAAGCATTACAAATCAGATGATCTCATCGAAAAGGTAACAGTTGCGGCTAAATAAGTCACAAACCGCAAAGACCCTAAAGCAAGCGCCTTGTTTAAGCCGCTTGCTTTAGCGTTTTCAGAACTAATCTATAAACACACAGCAAGTAGCGCACAAATTAATAATAGTCATTATTACTCCTCACCAACTTAGCACAGCGAAGCGCGTAGTGTAAAAACGAGTAATAAAAAAGCCGCCGTTGCTTACTAAACAATGGCGGCTAACAATAACATCACCTTTACTATAGCTCAGTGCAAACATTATGAAACTGTGACATATTGTCGCAGCTGAGTTATTTTCATTTTAGCTATTTTTAGTTCGCTTTAGAGCCCTGGCACTGATAACGTATTGGTTCCTCTTACTTGCCATTTTTTATTATGATCTGGATATTCTTAACTATTTTAGCTGCTTTTATGCAGTCGTGGCGCAACGCTTTGCAAAGTCAGCTAAGTGCACATGTTAGTGTTGCGGGAGTCACTTTAGCGCGTTTTATACTAGCAAGCCCGCTAGCGTTGGTTTACTTACTGGCATTATATAGCTACCAAGATGCTCCTTTACCCTCCTTTAACCTCCATTTTATTGGTTATATTATCGGCGCAGCTATTGTGCAAATTATTGCCACTGGGCTAATGGTGAAGTTATTTAAAATGAATAACTTTGCAGTGGGTGCAGGCCTTGCAAAAAGCGAAGCTCTGGTCGCCGCTATTTTAGGGGTACTGTTTTTTGGTGCGACCTTATCTTTACTTGGTTGGTTAGGCGTATTTCTTGGCTCCATTGCAGTATTACTATTGAGTGGCATTACTAATGTTAAGCACTTTAGCTTGAAAACAGCCTTGTTAGGTTTAGCCTGCGGCACTGCATTTGCTCTATCTTCATCGTGGATCAGAGAAGCAAGTTTGAGCTCTGGGCTTGCATTTCCTTATTCAGCAGCCTGGGTTTTACTGCTTATTATTAGCTTACAAACCATAATGCTGGGTGGTTACATTGCAGTGAAAGAACGTCCGACATTTCGCGCTATGTGGATACATAAAAAAACCACCAGTGCAGTTAGTTTTTTCAGTTGTATTGGCTCCATAGGCTGGTTTAGTGCGATGAGCTTACAACATGTCGCCTATGTTAAAACCTTAGGGCAAGTGGAAGTGTTTTTTACCATCTTGATTTCCGTATTATGGCTCAAACAGCCTTTAAAACGTCAAGACAGCGCAGGACTGCTATTAATTGCCATAGCTGCAGTTTTAGTGATGTTTCCCTCAGCATAAAAAGCGGCCCCCATAGGGCCGCACCGAATTTTTAAATGTACTGTTAATGACTAATTTTCAACGTGATCACGCCACTGATGATCATTAACACACCAGCAATACGGCCAAATGTGGCCGCGTCATTATAAAACAATATCCCTACTAAGAATGTCCCTGCGGCACCAATACCAGTCCAAACCGCATAGGAGGTCCCCATAGAAATATCCCGTTGAGCCAGCCATAACATAAAACCACTCGCGACCATAAATGCCACCGCAATAGCAATTCCTAGCCATCGGTTTTCTCCCTCTTGCGACATTTTTAATCCCACTGGCCAGCCGATTTCAAGCAAACCGGCGATAATTAAATAAATCCACGCCATTAATTAACACTCTTTTTCAATATTACGTCATATAAATCTTCGCGACGGTCTTTTAAGTTTCGTACAGTTCCTTCGCTATGTAGAATTTTTAATTTATCCATATCTAAATCACTAAATAACAACATTTCAGTATTCGGCGTTGCTTCGTTTAGTACGGCATCATGCGGGAACGAAAAATCTGATGGCGTTAGCACAGCTGATTGCGAATATTGCACATCCAGGCTTTCCACTTCAGGTAAGTTACCCACAGAACCGGCAATAACCACATAACACTCGTTTTCAATAGCACGTGCTTGTGCACAATGGCGTACGCGTAGGTAACTATTTTTAGTGTCAGTCCAAAATGGTACAAATAAAATATCGAGCCCTTGCTTGGCTAAAATTCGCGACAACTCAGGAAACTCAACGTCATAGCAAATTTGAATGCCGACTCGTCCTGCGTCAGTATCAAATACAGCGATTTTATCGCCGCCTTGAATCACCCAATCATTTTGCTCATGTGGCGTGATATGAATCTTGCGTTGTTCGTCAATTTTACCGCTGCGATGGCATAAATAGCTGACATTATAAATTTTATCTTCTTCAGCCAATGGCATAGAGCCAGTAATAATATTGGCATTGTATTCAACCGCCATACGCGACATTGCATCACGAAAAGTTTCTGTGTATTCCGCTAAATTGCGGATCGCTTCAGTCTGACTTTTCTGCTCTGTTAACCCCATTAAAGGCGCATTAAAGAACTCTGGAAACAAAATAAAGTCACTTTTATAGTCAGAAACAGTATCAACAAAATATTCCACTTGTTTTAGCAGCTCATCAACCGAATCTACGCAGCGCATTTGCCACTGCACAGCCCCGACCCGTACTATTGATTTAGTAGATTCAAGCACTGTATCCGTGGGTTCAAACATAATGTTATTCCACTCTAATAAAGTGGCATAACCTACCGACTCCTGATCTTCAGGCAAATATTTTTTTAGTAATCGCTTAACTTGGAAATCATTTGATAATTGAAAACTTAAAATCGGATCATATAACTCCTTATGATCAACTTTCTCAATATATTGTGTCGGTGTCATGTCATTGCTGTGATTGTAATAACGCGGGATCCGCCCACCAGCTAGAATAGCGCGTAAGTTGTATTGACGGCATAATTCTTTACGCGCATCGTACAGTCGTCGCCCTAAACGCATACCACGATGAGTTGGCGAAATAACCACATCTAAACCGTACAAAGCATCACCATCAGGATCGCTGAATACCCGATCATGACCATCAACTATATCTTCATAAGTATGTGGATTTGAAAATCGTGCATAATCCACTTGGACGCTCAAAGCGATCCCCACTAATACACCATCATCCACCATGCCCAACTGGCCTTCTGGAAACTGGTCAATTAATCTAAAAATGGTATGGCTAGGCCATGCACCGCCTAAACCTGGGTAGGCTTGATCCATCAAGGTTTTTATTTGTGGGTACTGCTCTTTGGTTAAATTACAAATCTCAAGATGGGTTTTTTCTGCCGACATACACAACTCCTTTAGGCGTAGGACATTAAATTCGATAAACAAACCAACATATACGTTATTAGCTCTGAACACATGCTTAGCAAGCATATTCAGCACTGATTATTTATTTTAAGATAGCACCAACAGCAGTGTTGAAGTAAGTAAAGTAAGCATTTATTTTTGTTTTAATTTAAGTTGTGCGTACGGCATTATTATTTCAGCCGCACAAACCTCAAAAGGAGCCGCACAGAAATTTTTTACTCTAAGTAAACTCACCTATACTCTGTATTTACGCATCTAAGATCAGGAGTTGTTTTGCCAGCACTAATGCAAATTAAACATCAAAATCTCGACGATGTTGAAACCATTAAATTTCAAATAATCCAAAGGGTGGCCTATTTTGCTCTTGCTATCCACGTGGCATTGATCTTTATTTTTTATCATCTCGGCGCATCTATGCTAGCACTGGCAAATATTTTTAGTGTTTTTGCTTGGGCAAGTGGTATCAACTTAATCAATAAAGGCCGACACTCCCTCGCATTGAAGGTTTTTTCAATAGAAGTGCTATTACACTCTATATTAGTCTGCGCAACGTTAGGATTAGAATTGGGCTTCCAATTCTACTTATGGACGATTTCATGCTTACTACTTGTCGATTATCAGCTCAAACTCAAACATGCTTTTATCTACAGCCTGATGCTTATATTCACTTTTGCAGCGCTATATTTGTTTTTCAGTGATGTAGTTTATAGCTATGCATACAAGGATTTTTTACTCTATATCAATATGCTCAATATAGTCATTGCTGGCCTACCAATGGTTTATGCTATTGGCTTGATCCGAGAGATCAGCATTTCACAACGCATCGCACTAACGGATATGGCCGCTAAAGACCACTTAACTAAACTATATAACCGCCGTTTTGCAAAAAAACTTATTTTAGCCGCGCAGCAAAAAAGTGTGTTTACTAACACTAACCTTTGTTTAGTTATGGCTGACATTGATTTTTTTAAACACTTTAACGATACCTATGGCCATGACAAAGGCGACGCGATCTTAGTCAGAGTTGCGAATGTAATAAACCAACATATCGCTGAACAAGACATTGCTGTTCGTTGGGGTGGAGAAGAGTTTTTAATCGTACTTACTAATACCAATGAGCAAAATGCTTTTACTCGAATAGAAAGAATGCGAGACAACATTGCAGCCCTTAACTGTGCCGAACAAGGGGGTAACTTGAATATAACGATGAGCTTTGGTTTGATCCAGTGGCAGTCTAACGCAAGTCTTGAGGAAATGCTGCAACAAGCCGATGCAGCACTTTATAAGAGTAAAGAAAATGGCCGAAATCAAACAACCATTGCCACTACTGAAACAGACTACACCGCTGAATTAAAAAGTATTTAAAGGCGCTATAATAATTTCATGTGTTAATGCCTGTGGTAATAACGGCGTTGCTTTGGCGGCGATATAGTCATCAAACCCGGTGCGATAAAACGGCGATAATGGATGCCCTGATTGGCCCCCGGGAATAGCCATTATGGCGTTTTCTAGATGCCCTGGCTGGGCAATAAACCGCTGTGATGCGCCAAAGCTACGTCCTTGTACTGCAGGCATATAACTATCACCAAACCCTGGCGCTGTTGGCATATTGAGTAATTTGCTCAATTGCGGTATTTGCTGTGCAAATGGATGCTCAATCACAAGTTCATTTACTTTACCCCACTGCCAACTTTGCATGTTCGCACCAAACTCTGTTGTTAATTTACTTACAACTTGGCTAAATGCTCCCCTTAATTGCGCATTCCAGTCAGCAAACTGTGGATTTAACCAACTGTCAGGTTGTTGTTCGATTAGTTGCCATATTGCAGGTTCTAGATCCCGCTTCACATACTTTAATGACCCGCCTTGTGTTTGCAAGGTTGCTTGCATCGCGGAAAATACACTATTAATAATCTCATCACGGTAGCGTCTTACCAAGGTATAACCTATTGAAGTCGCGCACGCGCACCCTTGCCAATTTTCGAGTTCTTTGATGTATTGCTGATTAACCACACTATTTTTATTAAGCTGTTTGAGTAGTAAGCTATGCCACGGCTGTAAAAAGCGCGCCTGATTATCATGTTGTAACTGGTTAAAGTCAGCTTCATTAAACTGCTGTTTTTCATATAATCGGTCACGAATTTGCGTAGCGCGTGCACCTAATGCATAACCCCCATTGCCAAAACGTAAATCATCCTGAGCCGACACAACCCGTGAATTACCCGTCCACAAACGGCCATCAGTCGGGTTTTTTAGCGCCGGCCTTTGTTGTTCATTATGTTGCCAGCGCGCTGAATAGTCGCTAGCAGAGACCGCCAGCGCAGTTGGATTAGTACGCCCAGGGAGTGCCCCCATATTTTTCCATGCTGCATTACCTTGACTATCTACTACCATTAAATTTTGTACTGGGATCCCCACGTCACTGGCAATAAGTAGCGCATCATCGACTGTCGTCGCGTGTTCTAACTGCAATAAATCCATATCCACAGCGTATGGCTGATGACCCACCCAACTCAATGCGTAAGGGTTACCATTGATTTCTCGTACCGGACCAAATTCACTGAGGGTGAGTGGGTATTGTTCACTCGTGCCATCTGGTAGAGCTATTTGCTCAACTTCTTGCCACGTTTTAGTGCTATCGGTTAAGGCTACCCAATCGGCAGTATCGAGATAGCCATTGGTAAATCCCCAAGCAATGTCATTATTGGTACCTACCACAATTGCTGGTGCTCCCGGTAAAGATACCCCTGTAACTTGGCGCGTTTTACCTTGCTTAGTTGTAAAATTAAGTTGCGCGCGATACCAAATAACAGGCACCGCCATAGATAAATGCATATCATCCGACAACATCCCCGCTCCAGTACTTGTTAACTGCCCTGTTACTGCCCAGTTATTACTGCCACGTTCTTGGTTTGCATCTATATTTAATACTGCCTGTAAGGCTTGTTTAGGAAACTCAGGGATCCCTAATGTGTAAGGGGGGAGCTTACTGCCATCTAATGCTGCTTGATATTGACTCGGTTGAGTTAAAAAGCTGACCATATCAGAGCCATAAATATCGGCAATTTGGATCAACGCTTGGTCACGCTCAAAAGTTGCGGTTTGTAAATCTAGATACATGCTGTAAATCACTAACAAACTATCTTCACTGCGCCAAGGCTGTTGCTCTGCACCTGTTAGTAAATACTCAAAGCTAGTAAAACCGATCTGCGCTAAGCCCTCATTAACACCTGCAGCGTAGCTTGTTAATAATGCCTGATCAGCCTCTGGTAATTGCTTAACAATTGCTGCACTGCGCTTTCGTAATTGATGAAAACGCATTTTTTTATCTAAATCTAATGCCGCTTTACCAAATAACTCACTCAATTCACCCGCAGCATTACGACGCAATAAATCCATTTGAAAGAATCGATCTTGGCCATGCGCAAAACCTAAGCCATAAGCAGCATCATTTCGGCTTTCAGCAAAAATAACAGCTTGTCCAAGTTGGTCTCGCGAAATTTTCACCTCATGATTAACATTATGGCTGCGGCCCTTGCCATCCAAGGCGGGTAAACTGATTGCCAACACCCCGTAAACAACAGCTGTTACTGCTAACCCTAAAATAACCACTGCCAACACCAACCATTTGACTATTTTAAACATGGATTAATCCTTTTCACTTTGAATTCTGTCTATCATAAACATAGTTTTATGAAAAATAATGTTCTTCATTGGTTTCTCAGCAAATTAATTACTGCAAACCGCAAAACCAGCCCAGTGATAATTGAATTAACAGTTAATCTGCCAGCTAACATATCGTAATTTAAATAAAAAATATGTCCCCCTATTTATCAGAAGCATTTCTATTTCTACGATAAATTGACTATAGTTGAACTGCCAATTCTTAAATGCATAAAGCGTAATGTCATTGCCAAAAACACAAGATGATAAAAAGGTATACAAATTCAAACTGACATTTTGGTGTTCGCTCGCGTTTATTTTCTTGATTAGCCTAGTGCTGGATCAAGTCAGCTATGAGCGCGCCAAACAATCTCACCGGCTGTTGATTCTATCTGAAGTCAGTAGCTATCGTACGCAACTTGAATCTACTTTAGTGTCAAATATTCAATTAGTACGAGGTTTAGCGGTCGCTGTTGCCGCAGAACCTAATTTAGAACAACAGCGTTTTGCACAAATCGCTGCACCATTATTCGACACTTCATCTGAATTACGTAATATCGGCGGTGCACCTGATATGGTGATCCGCATGACCTACCCGCTTGCGGGCAATGAAAAGGCAATTGGCCTAAACTTTTTAGAAAACCAAGAGCAACGTGCCGATGCTATTCGCGCACGTGATAATAATGAAATAGTGATGGCAGGTCCTCTCACATTGGTTCAAGGTGGCGAGGCCTTAATTGCTAGAGTTCCTGTTTACCTACCCCCAGATAAACACTTTTGGGGATTACTCTCTGTAGTACTCGATATTGAGAAAATGTACACCAAAGCAGGTATCTATGAATTAGAAGAACACTACGATGTGGCTATCCAAGGGCGCAATGGCTTAGGTAGCAAAGGAGAGTTTTTTCATGGCGACTCTGAAATTTTAACACACAACCCGCTTGCGTTTACGCTCACTTTCCAAGGTGGGGAATGGCTGTTATTTGTTTCTCCAAAAGCTGGCTGGGCACCTCCAGGCTCATCTGTCTGGCCGCTAAGGTTAGCAATTTTTACAATTTGCGGGTTGCTTTGCTTAGCGTTTTTAGTGTTCTTAAAAATGCTCAACCGGCAATTACAAAATGAAAAAATGTTAGTCACTATGAGTAGCCTTGCCAAAATTGGCGCATGGTCATTCAATCTCGAAACCCAACAAGTGTATTGGTCTGATATGACCAAAGAAATTTTCAAATACCCGCTAGACGAACAACCTGATTGGCCAACCAACCTTAATTACTTTAAAGCTGGTGAAAGCCGCGATACCGTGCAAAGACTTATTGAGCGTGCTATAAAATACGGTGAAAGCTACGAAGTCGAACTCGAAGTCATAAATTCTCTTAATCAATCTGTGTGGGTATTAGTGCATGGTGAAGCTGAAATTCGTAACGGCCGCTGCGTCAGAATTTTTGGTTCGCTGCAAGATATACATACCCGTAAATGTATTGAACTAGAAAGCAATAAAACAGCGCTGCACAATGAAGCTCTTGCCTCTCTTACCGTTAACAGCGCAGTGTTGACAGGGAATTTAAAGCAATCTAAAGATATCATCACACGATCAGTATGCGATGCCCTCAATGTTGAACGAGCCAGTATTTGGCTATTCAATGAAAGTAAAGATCAGTTACTCTTATTTGCCTATCACGGCAAGCACGCGTCTGAACACACAATACTGCAAACATGGCAACAAAGTGAGCTACCAAGTTTTTTTGCCGCCATAAATAATCAAGCAGTACTCAGCGCCGCCAATGCACTTAGCAACGAACTTACCACGCCACTAACTGAGCATTATTTAGCACCTTTAAATATCCAATCTATGCTAAGTGCTTCGATTCCAGCAGGAAGCGGGGCCATTGGTATTGTGTGTGCAGAGCAATGCCAACTCCCACGTGCATGGTCCCGTAACGAAGAAAGTTTTCTAATCGCTGTGGCTGCCTTAATTGGCAGCTTATACTCAAGTGAACAACGTATAGAAACAGAGCAACAATTAGTAACAGCGAAAGAAGCAGCTGAACAAGCAGTGACCGCTAAAGGGGAGTTTTTAGCGAGCATGAGTCATGAAATTCGCACACCCATGAACGGGGTACTCGGGATGCTGAATATTGTGCAGCAGACCCAGTTAGACGCACAACAAGCTCACCATATCGAGTTAGCACAATCATCAGCACAGTCTCTGCTTAACATTATTAACGATATTTTGGACTTTTCTAAAATTGAAGCTGGTAAATTAGATATTGAAGAAATTGCCTTTAACTTACCTAAATTACTAGGTGAAATCGTCGAATCCTTTGCTCTGAAAGTAGAGCAGCATAATACCAAACTGATTCTAGACGCCACTAAAATTGATGTAAATGAAGTTATTAGCGATCCAAATAGGCTACGACAAATTCTTAATAACTTGCTCGGCAACGCTGTTAAATTTACTCACGATGGAGAAATCATCGTTATTGCAGATTTAAATAACACCACAGATGGGACTTTCTTAAATTGTTCAATAATTGATACTGGTATTGGTATAAAAGCCGACAAGCAAGCTGCTTTGTTTGACTCATTTACTCAAGCAGACACCTCAACGACTCGCCAATATGGCGGCACAGGTTTGGGACTGGCGATAGTAAAGCAACTTTGTAATTTAATGAATGGTGAAGTGAACGTTACCAGTGTATACGGTGAAGGGAGCACTTTTACTTTCTCCATAAAAGTACAACCATTGCTCAGTAGAGAACAAGACTTACCAAGCCATTTAATCAAAAATAAGCGGATTTTAATTGTAGATAGCTGCCCTTTAAATGGCGCAATAGCTCATAAACAATTGCAAGTATGGGGTGCGTATGCAGATATCGTTAGCCACTACCCAAGCATTACAAAGCACCTAACATCAAGCGAAGTAACGATTGATGCTGTATTACTTGATTATAGCTTTATTAGACAAGCCGATGCTGAAGTAATAAAGCTGCTCCAAGGCTACCTAGACGAGCACCAAGTAAAACTAATACTCATGGCTCCAATGAGTTTCTCAAAAGAACATACCAACTTACCTGTTAATGTTAATTGCATGATATTTAAGCCACTAACTCCTTCTGACTTATTTGACTCACTGGCTAATGACAAGTTTATTGAGCAGCAGCAAAATAACCCCCTACCACATACCAACATTGCAGTTAACAGCGTAGACTCTGCAAATCAAGAGAAAATTCTGCTCGTCGAAGACAACAAGGTCAATCAGGTTGTTGCCAGTGCCTTGCTTAAACAGGCTGGCGTTAATTTCGATATCGCCGAAAATGGTTTAGAAGCGATAGAAAAGCTAAAAAATAATATGGCACAGCCTTACAAGTTATTGTTAATGGATTGCCAAATGCCTGAAATGGACGGTTACCAAGCAACTCGTGCGATCCGTAATGGCGATGCCGGAGAACATTATAAAAACGTAACTATCATTGCCTTAACTGCAAATGCAATGCAAGGCGATAGAGACAAATGCTTGAATGCTGGGATGAGTGATTATTTAACCAAACCGCTCGATTTTGAAGCGCTTCAGCCAAAGTTACAACAATGGCTTGATACACAATAAAAGTGTAAGCTTAGGCATAACAAAAGAAGGATTTATTATGCAACTCACAGCTATTGAACAACGTGTGATCGGCTGTTTACTTGAAAAACAAAGCACGACCCCTGAACATTACCCGTTGTCACTCAACGCACTAACGAATGCCTGTAATCAAAAGTCAAACCGTGAGCCAGTATTAACTCTCAGTGAAACACAAGTTCAACAAGCATTAGACACCTTGCTTGCTCAACGCTTAGTGACACAGGATGAAGGGTTTTCTGGCCGTGTAACCAAGTTTGCACATCGTTTTTGCAACACCGAGTTTGGTAATTTACAATTGACTGAGCAACAACGCGCGATTATTTGTTTGCTCCTCCTACGCGGGCCACAAACTCCAGGTGAGTTAAGAACCCGTAGTAATCGTCTTGCTGAGTTTAACAACGTCGCAGAGGTAGAAACTGCACTGAACGAGCTAATCAACGCAGAACATGTCGTTAAACATCCGCGAGAGCCCGGCAAACGTGAAAGTCGTTACAGTCATTTATTTGCAGATCCTGAAAGTACTGTCGTTGCGCAAGCAGTGGAGTTACCCGACATCAAAGCTGATGAGCTGAATGAATTACTTGCTGAAATTGATGACCTCAAAGCCGAGTTACAAAAAATAAAACAGCATTTAGGGCTTTAAATTAAACCCTTTGAATTAGACTATAACCACAATAATGAACTGTTAGGAGCCCAGCATGCGCGCTGAGATAATGGCTGAAATGAAAGTCCAGCCAACTATAGACGTTGACCAAGAAATTACACGCCGTGTTAACTTTATAAAAAACCGCCTTGTGGCAGCACATTCACGCTCTTTAGTGCTGGGGATCAGTGGTGGCGTGGATTCATCTACCTGCGGGCGTTTATGCCAACTTGCCGTGAACGAATTAAATACTGAACAACAAACTGAAAAATATCAATTTATAGCTGTTCGCTTACCTTACGGTATTCAAGCTGATGAAGCCGAAGCGCAATTAGCCGTTGATTTTATTCAACCAAGTAAACGGATGACGGTAAACATCAAGCCTGCAGCTGATGGCATGCATGAACAAGCTTTAGCAGCTGTCGTAGGTAGCGGTGAAAGCCTACCTGAGCAAGCGCAAATTGATTTTATTAAAGGTAATGTAAAAGCTCGCCAACGTATGGTGGCACAATATGAAATTGCTGGCTTGTGCCAAGGACTTGTCGTTGGTACTGATCACAGCGCCGAAAACATTACTGGTTTTTACACTAAATTTGGTGACGGAGCCTGTGACTTAGCCCCTTTATTTGGTTTGTCAAAACGCCAAGTACGCGCATTAGCAAAACAACTTGGTGCACCAGACTTACTAGTGAATAAGGCACCAACTGCCGATTTAGAATGCGACCGCCCAGGCCTTACTGACGAAGAAGCCCTAGGTTTAAGCTATGAACAAATTGATGACTTTTTAGAAGGTAAATCGGTGAGTGATGAAGTCAGCGAAAAACTAATTGCTATATATCTGCGCACTCAACATAAACGTCAAGCCATCCCAACAATTTACGATTAATTGCCTACTAACTAAACTGAGCGTGTGCCTGCAAATATAAAAAGCTGCGCTCGGTTTATTTGTATGATCGATCTCTTATCGTCAACCGTAATGTACAACTTAATAATGCAGTAATGAGTTTGCTACGCTAATGGGTGAAACATTACTGTAATTTAGTTTATAGTTAGCTTATTAATACTTAGCGTTAAATAGAGAACATCGCATTATATGACATCGCCCATTTTAATCACTGGCGCAGGCCAGCGTATTGGTCTAGCACTTGCTAAGCATTTTATTGCCGCTGGGCAAACGATCATAGTGACCTACCGCACTCGTCATAAAGCCATTGACGAATTAGCGCAACAAGGCGCTATTTGTATCGCTGCAGACTTTAGTGACGATAATGCTATTGTAGAGTTTATTGCGATATTAAAAAGCCATACTAGCAGTCTTAAAGCGATTATTCACAACGCCTCTAGCTGGGATTGTGAAGCGAATAATCCTGATAGCGCGGCGCTTTTTGATAATATGATGCGCATCCATGCCAAAACCCCTTACTTGATCAACCTTGCTAGCAGTGAGTTATTACAACGTTATTACGAACAACATGCTGCGCCAGCCGACATTATTCATTTAACCGATTATGTGGTCGATACTGGTAGCCCTAAACACTTAGCATACGCTGCAAGTAAAGCTGCTCTTGATAACTTAACCAAGTCGTTTGCAGCTAAGTATGCACCACAAATCAAAGTTAATGCAATTGCACCATCACTCATTATTTTTAATGAAGATGACGATGACGCATACCGTGCTAAAACGTTAAAAAAATCTTTAATGGGCATCGAACCCGGTTGCCGTGAAATCATTAATAGTGTCGATTTATTACTAAATAGCCATTACATAACGGGGCGTTCATTGCCCGTAGATGGCGGCAGACACTTAAAATAACGAATTTAAAATTGAGAAATTTATGCATAACGAATTAAAAAATAGTTACCAAGAGATCATCGCTGCCGTAGGTGAAGACCCTCAGCGCGAAGGTCTTCTAGACACGCCAAAGCGTGCCGCCAAAGCCATGGAGTATTTAACCAAAGGCTATCGTCAAACACTTGACGAAATTACCAACAACGCAGTATTTACTTCTGATGCAGACGACATGGTATTGGTGCAAGATATTGAGCTTTACTCGATGTGCGAACACCATTTACTGCCATTTGTTGGTCGTTGTCATATTGCTTATATCCCTAACGGCAAGGTACTTGGTTTATCTAAATTTGCTCGTATTGTTGATATGTACGCGCGCCGCTTTCAAATTCAAGAACAACTCACTCACCAAATAGCTAAAGCGGTAGAAGAAGTAACCGGTGCTAAAGGCGTGGGCGTTATTATTGAAGCAAAACATATGTGTATGATGATGCGTGGTGTTGAAAAGCAAAATTCCAGTATGCGTACATCCGTCATGTTAGGTAACTTTAGAGCAGACCCAAAAACCCGTAATGAATTTTTGCAGCTTGTAAAAGGTTAACCTTATGGGTAATGCAATTATAAATGTCACCAATTTACGGCTGCGTACTTTTATCGGTTTTAATCCAGAAGAGCGTGAGAAAAAACAGGATGTAGTGATTAATTTAGAAATTCACTACCCTGCAGATCAAGCCTGCGAGACTGATCAAGTAGAGCAAGCATTAAATTATAAAGTGATCACTAAAGAAGTTATTGCGCTGGTAGAACAAGGGCACTTTTTACTGCTTGAAAAGCTCGTCGCCGAAATACTCGAAGTGTGTCATCGTCATTCTAGCGTCAACTACGCTAAAGTACGAGTTGATAAGCCTCATGCCTTACGTTTTGCCGACTCAGTATCACTGACACTTGATTGGGCGAAAAGTTAAATCAGTTTATCCACACCTAAGGCAAAGGCGAGCACCACTAAATATCGTGCCCCTTTGCCAAGGGTAACAATCCATAAAAAAGTCCACCAGCGAACCTTAAAAATTCCACCAACGACGGTCAGCGGATCACCAATGATCGGCACCCATGCCAAAAATAAGCTATACACCCCATATTTTTCAAAACGTTGCTGAGCTTTATCAATATTCTGTTGCGAAACAGGAAACCATTTGCGATCTTTAAACCGTAGCACTTGAGTACCGAGCCAATAATTAACACAGCTCCCCAGCACATTGCCTACTGTAGCACTAAGCCACAACAGCCAAATTGTGTACTCACCTTTTGTAACCATCGCTGTCAGTACAATTTCAGATGAGCTAGGCAGCAAAGTAGCGGCAACAAACGCAGTAAGAAATAATGTTAAATAAGCCATTTAAGCCTTTTCAAGCATATAAAAAACCCAGCAAAAGCTGGGTTTTTGTTAAAATCTAGTATGGCTTATTTTATCAAATTTAAACTAAATGGGTAGCTAAACGGTTTGCCATCATTGGTTTTAATGGCACCGATAACCACCATAATAAACGAGAAAATAGCCACTATGGGTAATAAAATGACGCCAATAACTGCAAACATCAGAATAAAACACAGTATATAAGCAATTAACATCGTGATTTGAAAATTAAGCGACTTACGCCCATGCTCTGCCACTAGTGGCATTTCTTCTTTTTTAATTAACCACACGACCAGCGGACCGAGTATAGCGCCTAACGGGACAACAAACCCGGCTAACGCACTTAAATGACAAAGCATTGCCCACATACGTTCATCTTTACTCGCTACAACTGGTTCAACCTGTTGATTTTCTTCCATTATCATCTCCTTGTTTTTTGTTAATAGTGACTGCTTTAAGGCATAATGTCTAGGCTGATTTATGATCAATATGCTAAAAAATGCCCTCCTTAATTTTGCTTGATAAACATCAAGTAAGTTGATTGGTACTGTTGTGATAAAAAAGTGATAAGTTCGTGAGGTTTTCTTGATGTCGCTCTTTGATACTCATTGTGAATCATCAATAATAGGAACGAATCATGAAAATCTCTACTCTCACTATTGCTACTCTAACTGCGTTTGCAAGTTACGCAACGTCAGCCGCTGAACTAGAAATACAACTGACCAACCTCACCCAAGGAATTCACTTCACCCCCATTTTAGTAACGGCCCATAATGGTGAAGAGCATTTGTTTGAACTTGCAATGCCTGCCTCCACAGCGCTGCAAACAATGGCTGAAGGTGGCAATCTGGAGCCATTAATAGCACAAGCTACCGCGTCTAGTAGTGATATAGCAGCAAACCCAGCTAATGGTCTATTACTACCTACAGCATCAACCATGACCACACTGATGACCAGTGAAGGCAATGAATATCTCTCATTAACCGCCATGCTACTGCCAACGAATGATGGCTTTGTTGGCCTAGATAGCTGGAAAATCCCTACAGAGGCAGGTACTTACACTATCTACTTAAATGGTTATGATGCGGGCACAGAAGCAAATGACGAGCTTATTGTTGCCGATTCTGGCGCACCAGGTACACCAGGGATCCCTGCGGCGCCGGGTGGCGATGCAGGAACTGGTGGTGCCGGTGTAAGCAGCACTCAAACAAATACCAATGTGCATATTCACCCTGGAAATTTAGGCGACGATGACTTAACAGCAGGCACAAGTGATTTAAGCAATACAGTGCATAGATGGTTAAACCCTGTTGCGAAACTCACCGTCACGGTAAAATAGGAGCGTAGTTATGTCACGTTTTAGTAAAAGCCTTATCATTCTCGCGCTAGGTGCCAGCTTGGCTGCATGTAGCGATTCAGATGACAATACCCCCACAGTGGTAACTCCCCCTGCTCCTGAACCAATCAGTTTTCAGTTTACCGTGCAGGTTAGCAACTTAACGGCCGGACAACCTTTATCGCCTATCGCATTGATTGCACATCATGAGGGTAACTTATGGCAAATAGGTCAAAGCGCCTCTTTAGCCTTGGAGCTGATGGCCGAAGGCGGTGATAACTCTGAGTTACTCACTTTTACATCGGCGATTGCCAGCAGCTCCGGGGAGGCACCACTGGGGCCGGGTGCACAAACGACCCTAACTATCACCACCGATGCCATTGAAGTATTAAAATTATCGTTAGCAACTATGATGGTGAATACAAATGATGGTTTTACCGGTCTTAACTCTATTGATGTGTCCTCACTGGCTGTTGATGAAACATTAACACACTTTACTTTCGCGTATGACGCAGGCACTGAAGCTAATACTGAAGCTGCAGGCTCAATACCTGGTCCTGCTGATGGCGGTGAAGGGTTTAATGAAACGCGTGATGATATCAACTATGTTGCTATGCACCCAGGTGTTGTAAGCCAACAAGACGGGCTGTCTGGCTCCATCTTATATAGTGAACATAAGTTTGATAACCCACTCGCTAAAGTTGTTATCACACGGACACAGTAAATTTTATTGGCTTTAGGGCACATGGATGCGCCCTCCCATAAGGTGACCGTATGCAACACGAAAAAGTACTAATCGTCGAAGACGATAAAGCAATTGGGCAACTCATAATAACGCAACTTGAACCGCTAAATTTACATATAGATCATGTTGAAAGTGCAGAACTCGCGCTGAAAAAAATAACAAAACACAGTTATGGTTTGATTTTACTCGATATTAATTTGCCACACATGGATGGCTTGAGTTTGTGCCGAAAAATAAAAGAGCATTACCCAACAATTGCCGTAATTTTAGTTACTTCATTAAACTCTGACATGGATAAAGTGATAGGCCTAGAAATGGGCGCTGATGACTACATTTGCAAACCTTTTTTTTCTCGTGAATTACAGGCGCGAATAAAGACTCAGCTACGTCATCGCGCACAGCTATTAGCAGCAAACCTCAAAGAAACCGAAACACCAACAACAGAGCACGCTATTCAACTGGGCTCGTTACAGATCGAATTTACTAGCCATCAAGTTTATTTAGCAAATAAGGCACTTAATTTAACCGCTACCGAATTTGATTTATTAGCCTATTTTGCCCGCCATCCAAATCATGTCTTTAGCCGTCAACAGTTGTTAGATAGAGTCTGGGGTTATCAGCATAGTGGTTACGAGCATACCGTAAACTCACATATTAACCGGCTCCGTGCAAAACTTGAACTAGATCACCAAGCGCCGTTTATCGAAACCGTGTGGGGCGTAGGCTATAAACTAAACCCCTCCCAACTAAACAATTGACGGCCAATTATGAATTTATCTTTATATCAAAAATTAGCATCATCGTTAGTCATTATCTTTTGCTTTATTTGTGCCTTAGTATATGGCTGGAGCAAACAGCTTGAGCGTACCTCTAAGCATCATGGCGAACAAAATTTACACCTACAGCTTGCTGAACATCTAGTCCAAGATAACCCACTCCTCCAACAAGGCATTTACGACTATCAAGCTCTAGAAAATTTATTCCATACGTTGATGTTGTTAGGTCCTGCATTTGAATTTTATTTTGTGGATCCGCAAGGTGCGATCCTCACCTATTCAGCCGAACCAGGTAAAGTAAAGCGTGACCGCATTAACCTCACTCCACTAAAGCGCTTAATTCTAGATAGAACATTAACCCCTTTATACGGTGATGATCCACGCGATCCTAGTAGGCAAAAAATCTTTTCAGTTGCACCCGTTTACAACCAAGACGTACTACAAGGTTACTTATATGTGATCATCGGTGGGGAAGCTTACGACACTACACTTAACACTATTAAAGCCAATGATAACGTGTGGATTGCCGGACTGTGGCTTGCTGGCGCTTTGTTATTCTTACTCATCGCACTTTTAATTCTATTCCGCTTTTTTACTGCACCAATAAAAAAGCTCGCGACTGAGGTAAGCATGATAGAAGCAGCTAATTACAGCTTAGTCGATAATCAATTATCAAGTTACTCAAATAAAAATAATGAAGTGGATAGCCTTGGTAGAAGCATTCAAGCCATGCTTACTCGCATTGATGAGCAATTTAAAGCATTAGCACAAAGTGATAAACAACGCCGAGAGTTGCTCACTCACCTATCACATGATTTACGAACACCATTAGCATCTGTGCAAGGTTTTTTAGAAGTTTTAAGCCAGCCTCACCGTCAATTAAGTGAGCAAGAACGTCAGCATTACCTTAGTGTTTCAAGCGATAATTGTCAGCAACTAAAGCTATTGATAGAGCAAATATTTGAGCTGGCAAACTTAGAAAATGGCCAAATGAGAGTGCATACCGAAACCTTCAATTTAGGTGAGCTTATTTATGATTGTGTTGCTAAGTTTTGTGTCGCAGCCGATAACAAAGGAGTGACGTTACGTGTTGAACCCGTGATCTGTGACTTTACTGTGGTTGCCGATATCGCCAAACTGGAGCGAGTAATAAGCAACTTAATTGATAATGCAATTCGACATACGCCCAAAGGTGGTAAAATTATTGTTCAAGTACAACAGGCCGACGCAGAGCAACTCTATGTAGATATTAGTGATACTGGGGTGGGCATCCAACAAGATGAATTAATCGCGATATTTGAACCCCACTATCAAGCAAGTAACTCCAACACTGTAGGTCATCAGCAAGGCGGACTCGGTTTGGCTATTTGCAAAGGTTTACTGCAACTGATGAACAGCGAAATTAAGGTGCGTAGTGAGCTCGGTAAAGGCAGCCAATTTAGCTTTAACTTACCACAAAAAACGAAGGCGTGAGCTAGTCACGCCTTCGCTGTAATGTACTCACATCTAGCGCTATTTTTTAATTCCCGCTAAATCTAAAATGAAGGCATAGTTAAGTGCGGTATCTTCAAGGCTTTTAAAACGCCCTGATGCACCGCCGTGACCTGCTTCCATGTCAATTTTAAACACTAACTTATTATCATCTGTTTTAAATTCGCGTAGTTTCGCAACCCACTTGGCCGGTTCAAAGTACTGCACTTGCGAGTCATGCAAACCCGTGGTCACTAACATATTTGGGTACGCTTGTTTGCTCACTTGATCATACGGTGAGTACGACAACATATAGTCATAATATACTTTGTCATTTGGGTTACCCCACTCGCCATATTCATTGGTCGTCAGCGGTAAACTAGCATCTAACATAGTGGTTACTACATCCACAAAAGGTACTGCCGCAACCATCCCTTTATAAAGCTCTGGAGCTTGATTTGCCACCGCGCCCATTAATAAGCCACCGGCACTGCCACCCATAGCAAATATGTTATCGGATGCACCATACTGCTGGGCAACTAAGGCCTTGGTCACATCAACAAAATCATTAAAAGTATTCTTCTTATGAAGTAATTTACCATCTTCATACCAAGGACGACCCAGCATTTGCGAGCCACGAATATGGGCAATTGCAAATACAAAGCCGCGATCAAGCAAGCTTAAACGGCCACTTGAAAAACTCGGATCCATCGTTGCACCGTATGAGCCATACGCATATTGTAATAATGGGTTACTGCCATCTTGTTTAAATTTGTCTTTACGGTAAACCAGACTCACTGGCACTTTTACACCATCTCGGGCCGTTATAAATAAGCGCTCCGATGCATAGTTTTCAGCATTAAAATCACCAACAACTTTTTGCTGTTTGAGTAAGGTTTTTTCAGCGCTATCTAAATCAATGTCGTATGAGGTACCTGGGGTAGTCATACTGGTGTAGTACACACGTAAGCTGTCGCTATCTAACTCGTTATTACCATAAGCGTGGATCATATAACTGCTGTCGTTAAAGCTCAGTTGCTGCTCATCACCTGACGTTAGGTTACGGATAGTGACACGAGATTGCCCCATTTCACGCTCTTTATACACTAAGTGATTAGCGAATAAATCAATGCCTTCCAGTTTAATATCATCACGAGCGGGGATCAGCGTTTGCCAATTCGCTGTATCATGTGCTTTATCTTTATGCACTGTCATTAACTGAAAGTTCACTGCATTTAGGTTCGTCACGATATAATAAATATCACCAAGCTTGGCAATGTCATATTCCAGGTTTTCTTCACGCTCAATTAAACGTTTTGGCAGTGCCTTGGTATCGTTCGCATCAATAACAGATACGCCTGACGCATTGGTGCTAGCATGCCAAATATAAATTTCTTGCTTGTCTTTACTCTTACCAAGACCGGTGTAATAACTCGTGTTCGTCTCTTCGTAGACGAGCTCATCTTGCGCTTGTGGCGTGCCTAATGTATGGCGATATACCTGATAACCTAACAGCGTTTGTAAGTCTTTTTTAATGTAATAAAAGGTTTTATTATCATTAGCCCAAACGATATCACCATCAGTGCCCTCAAGCTTATCTGTTAGTAATTTACCTGTACTGAGATCTTTAACCCAAATGGTGTAAATGCGACGACTAACAGTATCCTCTCCATAAGCAAGTAAATTACCATTTGGACTGACAGATAAACCTGTCACTGCATAATAATCATGCTCTTTAGCCAACTCATTTACATCTAATATAATCTGCTGCTCAGTGCCTTTAGCATCACGGCTGCGCACATACGTTGGGTATTCATTGTCCCCACGAGTTTGTGATGAATAGTAATAATCACCACTTTTGGTTGGTACTGAATCATCATCTTTTTGAATACGCCCTTTTAGCTCTTCAAACAAGGTCGCTTGTAGCGTTTCAGTGTGCTTTAACATCGCATCAGTGTAGGTATTTTCTGCATTAAGGTGCGCTATTACCGCAGGATCTTTGCGTTCATCATCACGCATCCAGTAGTAGTTATCGATCCGCGTATCTTCATGTATGGTCATTTCATGGGGCACTTTTTTTGCAACAGGAGCAGTCACTTGAGTTTGCTCGGTTACACTTTGAGTTTCACTCATTGTTGATTGTATTTTTTGTTCCGGCGCTTTATCGCATGCCGATAAAATAGCGACAGATAGCGCTGCAAGTGCAAAAGAATGGAGAGTTTTCATAGTATTCCCTAAATAAAGTTATTATTTTTCCATAGTTATAATATATCTAGTTTCTTAGCCGTTACCTATAGGCGTTTGTAAAGGGATGTAAAAAGGGAGCCGAAGCTCCCTTTACTAACTATCACTATTTTCTAGTTATACTATTATTTTTGTTTACGACGACGCATAAACGCAAATGGCGCAACTAGTAATGATAACCAAGCTAGTGAACCACTATCACCATCATTGTCATCATCATCATTGCTCACAATGTTTTTCACACGGATTTCAACAGCGACAGCTTCCGAGCTATTTCCTGCTGTATCTACTGCAATAACACTGAAAGTAAAGTTACGCTCATATTCATAATCAATACTACCTGCAACAACTATTTCACCTGCAGCATTGACTGTTACCAAGTCTGTACCAGATACTAAAAACTTAGTAACTGGGCTAACATCGGCATCTGGATCACTGAAGTTAAGCGTACCAATCACTGTACCAAGCGCGGCATTTTCATCAACACTAAAACGCTGATTTTCAGCAATCACTGGCGTGTTTTCCAAGGCATCTTCAGTTACTGTAATAATCACTTCAACAGCTGTAGATTGATTACCAGCACTATCTGTTGCGCTAACCATTAATTTGATTTCTGGTGTTGCATCAAAATCAATTTCACCAGTAACCGTGATTTGACCAAGCTCATCAATGGTAATACCGTCATGACCTTCCACAGTGTAACTTTCAATTGGCGTTACTTCTGTATCAGGGTCAATAGCGCGCAATTGACCAATGACAGTGCCTGCTTCTGCATTCTCTTGCACTTTGAAGGTTTGGCCAGCTTCAATCACTGGTGTCACTTCGGCGCCTTCATCGGCAACATTCAGCACGTTAATTGTCACAGATTCAGATACTGACTGATTACCGTCTTCATCAATCGCTACAACCATTAATACCACTGTACTTTGCTCTTCAAAATTAAGTGGTTGTGCAACGGTTAGCATACCAGTGTTATCAATAGTGATTGCATCACTGCCCGTTACAGTAAACATAGTGATTGAACTGTTATCTGGATCGCTGAATGCCAGTTGCGCAAATGCAGTCGCAACAGGCGTATTTTCTGCTACAGAAAATACTTGCCCAGGATTAACAATTGGAGTGACTTCATTCGCTTCATCTGCAACATTAGTGATGTTGATAGTGACTAAAGCAGGCTCTGAAGTATTACCTAAAGTATCAATTGCTACGATAACCAACTCTGCCGTTTGTTGACCTGATTCAAAATCAAGAAGTGAGCTGTTCGATACAAGAATTTGCCCTGTCTTATCAACACTAAAACCTTGATGAGTTTGAGACTGTACGTAAAACTCAGAAATCTCTAAATCTCTATCTGATTCAACAACCTGTAAAGTGCCTACTCGATGACCATTTTCAGCATCTTCAGCGACATCAAATGATGCATTTGCAAGCTTAGGCGCTTGTGTCTCTGGTAGTGCTAAATCTTCAGCTGTCACAAGCTTCACTACATCTTGTAAAGATACAGATGTAAAAGCGAAAGGTGTTGTCGCATTAACGATTGCTTTTTCACCTGGAGCGAGTTGATACACTTCAGTATCGCTGCCATCCAGCGAAGTGAGGCTCACTGGTGCTGAAGTACTAAAAGTAGTCGCACCAACTAGGCTATCTGTTTCAAAATACACACCGCTGGAGTAAGACGCATAACCTACAGAGGCTTTAATATTTAACGGATCACCTAAATTGTCTTGAGTTAGCCCTAGTCTCTCACTACATGCAGAGAAGGTAATGGTATCTTCGCCAGCTGATTGATATAACGGCATTAAATAGCGAAGCGTTTCAACACCAGCTTCATCAATAGTGCCAATAACAGTGCGTGAGCGTCCTGGAGTAGGCGTCGTACGACCGCGATCATTATAATTTTGTAATAAGTAATCGTAAGCACCATCATTATTGATGTCGATATCCAAACGATAACCCGCTTGGAATACATGCGTGATTTCATCACGTAATTGAATCGATGCTGTGACCAATACGCCTGATTCACACCCTTCTAATGCAATGGCATTAAATGTTGTAGCTAGAATATTAAATGGCGCTTCTGGTGCTGATTTTTCAGTGCCAATGGCCACAATGTTTTCTGTCATTGTTGAAACGGTGGTAGCACCAGTATTTTCAACAACAAGCTGCATTTCATTACCCACAACCTCTGGAGCAAGACTTAATTCAGATGCAGCTTTTGGTAATGCATGATAAACAACATGCAGCGCGTAGTCTGATTCACTGTCATCCACATCATCAAACACCAAGGCACCGTCAAATTCAACCAATGTCAAAGCTGCACTACGTGCTGCAACGGCTTCACCATCAATTGGGTTCTCAAGTTTCCACGCAGGTAATTTACTAGGATCAACACTTAGCGTTACATCAAACTCTGTCGTCTGACCTGCAGGTATTGTCACACTAGCTGGAATATCCCAGCTAATTGCACCTGTCTCTTCATCATTTTGATAGCGTGCTTCAGTACGAAGCTTATAAGTTTTTGCTGCTGTCGAGAAGTTTTTCACTGTCACTGTTTTAGTGAAACCCGTAACCTCTTTCAAGTTCTCTAAGCCAAACGATAATGCTGCTTGCTTAGTATTAAACTCAGTATTATCCACCCATGCCGCTACCGGTAAGTTAACCGCTTTTTCAACATTAACTAAACCCGCACCAATCATACTAATCGGTGCAAGTTCAGAATCTGGATTGGTGCTTAGTGGCTTATTAGTCACATTGAGATCTGCGGTATTCATTAGCGTCGCTTTAATTTCAAAAGCATTGCGATCTGGATGCGCTTCGCGTACTAAGGCTACAGCGCCCGCAGTAATAGGACCAGAGAAAGACGTTCCTGATGCCGGAGCTAATTGATCTTGCGTGCCCGTTGCAGCCACCATAATACTCGTACCTGGAGCGGTAATTTCCGGCTTTAACAAACCATCCATTGATGGTCCACGTGAAGAGAATGTTGCCACTGCACCTGATGTCACTTTGCGTTCAACTACAACGTTATAAGCCACCTTATTTGCAGCTTCAAGTTCAGCTTTCATCGCTGTACCGGTCGCAAAAGTGATCCCAATATTTGGGATGGTAACCGCTGCGTCAAATCCGCCCATTGATGCAGGCGTGCCATCATCGACATTATTTGCAATAAATACAAACGACGCACCGCGCTGCTGCGCATGCAACACTTTTGCAGTGAAGTTACACGCGCCACGATCTATAAGCACGGCTTTACCGGAAAAGTCAGTCTCTGGTGAGAATTCGACACAGCCATTTTGATTTTCTGCAGGATAGACAAGTTCAGCATCTGTATCTGTCATTGCAAACGCAGTTTGTGGACCAAAACCAGAAGGCTGAAAAACAACTTCTTCACCTAGTACTGTACCTGATGCAACACCTACATCTAACGTTGGATGTGTCATCGCCCCCACTGATAATGCGTTTGGTGTCGTACTTGGGCCACCCACTCGAAAAGGATTATCACCGTCATTACCTGCTGAGATAACAACATTAACTCCTAAATCAACGGCTTTTTGAATTAAGTATTGAGCACCACCATCTATGTAAGTCCCCCCAAATTCACCGCCTAAAGACATGTTAATAACATCAACACGATCAGAGATATCACCATCACCATTAGGATCCATTGCCGCTTCTAATGCAGATGCTTGTGCCGCACTTGGACAACCACCACCACACACTGAATACACATATAATTCAACCTCAGGAGCAATACCGGTAACAGAGTGGGAAACTGACGTACCGTGACTTGTTGGCTCATCAACATCAGGTATTACAACTTCAGGATCGTGTTCAATAGGATCTGCGTCATCACGGATATAATCATAACCCCCGTGTACGATGCCTTGTGGCCAAGCCACGGATGTTGGATCTGCTTGCGCTGCGTCATACGCTTCAACAGTACCTGCACCACCAAAAATTTTGTGCGTATAGTCAATACCAGTATCAAGTACAGCCACTGTTTGACCTTTACCGGTGACAGTGCCATTAGCAACCAGCGGTGAGGCTTTTAAATAGTCGGCCGATGCAGCTACATGTAACTCATAATCATACATAGGTAGAACTTTGGCAACGCGATGGTCATTAGCAATTTTTTCTAATGCAGCTGGACTTGCTTGCACAATCAATGTTGGCGCAAGTACTTTAGTTTGACCAATAATTTTTGTAGCAAAATCTAAGCTACTTAATTCAAGAGTCACTTCACTTTGCACTTGTTCAATTTGTGCAATTGTTGCGCGACTATCACCAGCCTGATAAGTGCCTTGCGCCATAAGATCTGCTGCTGTTGTCGCCCGTAATACAATCATATGAGCAGAAGGTTGTTGTTCTTTTACATCTGCCTGCTCGATTTTAGTAATCTCTGAGCTATAATTTTTTAAGTTGACAGAAGTTGCTAATGAGCTTGCACTCGCAAATGAAGTAATTAAAACACTGGTGACAGCAGTTGCAACTGCTGTTCTTTTTATTAAATTATTAGACATAGTTTCCCCTGGGATATGTTATATATTATTGTACTTACTTAGTGATCCTAAAATAGTGCCGAACTAATATAGGGCTTCACAACCAAAAATAACAACAACTCGATTACATATTAATTACAAAGTCGAGCGGAAACTCTAAAAAAAAGCTATAAACCATTGTAAAAAAACATTAAATTTAAAAACCATAAAATGTAAACCATTGTAAATAAACGTAACCAATACGCACCTTTAACCTAAAAGAGAAACAATGAACTCTGATGTAATAAATATATTAACAATGGCAAAAGTGATCCAAACTGCCGTTGCGCCGGTTTTTTTAATCACTGGTATTGCTGCTACGCTTGGGGTCTTATCCAATCGTTTAGCGCGCATCACTGATCGAGCCAGACAGCTTGAGCGAAAATTAAAAGTCAGCACGGATGAAGAATTTAATTCGTCCCTGACCACTGAACTTCGAGCATTGTTAAAACGCTCTCGCTGTATTCATATTGCTTTTAGTTTAAGTGTATTAAGTGCAGTGCTTGTGTGTGCTGTGGTTATGCTGCTGTTTTTATCGCATATTCAATCTGTGAATTTAGGGGTTACTATTGGCATTTGCTTCGTAGGCGCGATGGCATTGCTTATTTGTGCCTTTATGTCGCTACTTGGAGAAGTATTCTTAGCAACTCGCAGTATGCGCCGCGGGATGATCTTTGCCGATATTGATATCAATGACTAAAGATTTGAGTGATTAAATTCAATAGCAGTTCAGTTTAACCGCAATAAACTTGAATAATCGACCCTGCTGAGATACAACAGCAGCTATTCAAGCAATGAATTACTAACAAGGGGCAAAAGGAATGAAGTTAAAGCAAATATTTTTAGGTGCGGCACTTTCTACACTCGCGCTAAGCGCGACAGCAAACTCAGCATTTGAAAAACCATCGGATGCAATTGAATATCGCCAAGCTGCGTTTTCAATGATCCGTGTACAAATTGGTGATATGGGCGACATGTTAAAAGGCAAAGTGCCTTTTGATGCAGAGCGCTTTAAACACCGTGCAAATAACGCTGCCGCATTATCAAAAATGCCATGGGAAGCATTTGTAGCAGATTCAGATAAAGGTGAAACATCAGCGCTCCCTGCTATTTGGAGTGATAACGAAACCTTTATGAAAAAAGCAACTGCTTTCCAGCAATACGCTGATGAGCTTGCTGTTGCAGCACAAACGGGCGATAAAAAAATAATCGCCAAAGCATTTGGCCCATGGGCTAAAGGCTGTAAAGACTGCCACTCTTCATTTAAAGATTAATCTCTAGCAGATTTTTACACTAAAACGGCGCTTAACTAGCGCCGTTTTTGATATGCTTTTACTTTTACTTTAACTAAACAAGTAACTGAGAGGCTCTGCGCCCCACGTCATCATTAAACCTGCCAATAACAGCACAAAAATAACAACCGCCAGCCATGGCGACTTAGTTAACTTTGCATCGCTATTAGTAACACTTTGCTCTGCATATCCCGAAACCATCGCTTTTACTAACTTTTTACCTTTGATACGGTAAATAATAATCGCGGCTACGTGCAAAATAATCGCGTAGAATAATAGATCAAAGTTTTTATGATGCACCCAGCCTGCCCACTCAATCACTTGGCTTGAAACATATTGGACCAACGGGCCATCAGTTAAAATATCGTCAGTGGTCATCAAACCACTAACCAGTTGCGTTAGCAATAAAGCAAAAAATGCTAACACCATATAACTGCCCGCAGCACCGTGCCCAGGTTTATTATCTGTTTGCTTAAATGATTTTAGTGCAGCAATAGGTGAATGAAGTAGAGCGCTCAATTTAGCCGTTTGGCTACCAACTACTCCCCAAATAAGCCGAGTTAACAGCAAGGCTAATGTGAAATACCCAGCGACAAAGTGCAATTCCATCATGCCTTCTTCAGCACTAAAATAGAGTGTTGCGATAGCAATCACTAATAACCAATGAAAACTGCGGATAAACCCGTCCCATACTTTAATTTTCTGCAAAACTTGCTGATCCATCGAAATTATTCCCCTTAAATGCGTCTCTTACGTAATAATGCCACAGACAACTTTATACTCCTATTGAACTCGTCGAACCGCGGTTTATTATGCGGCCAACAACGAGCAATTTTTTACAAGCTTTGTATATCAGTTTAGATATACTCAATCTTAATTAATGTAAAATAACAAAAGTGGTGCGAATGAAAGATGAACAATCAACTTTTTTTTACCATGAAAAATTAGGAGGGTTAGAGGCTTTACAGGCAAGCTTTACGCGTCAAAATTTTTCTCGTCATAGTCATGAAGGCTATACCATTGGCTTGATTGATTGTGGGGCGCAAAAATTTTATCGTAGCGGCAGTAACCATATAGCACCGAAAAATAGCATTATTTTAGTCAATGCAGATCAAATTCATAACGGCCAAACAGCCACTGAATCGGGTTGGGCGTAT
This sequence comes from Pseudoalteromonas sp. S1727, assembly GCF_005886375.1. Lineage (NCBI taxonomy): Bacteria > Pseudomonadati > Pseudomonadota > Gammaproteobacteria > Alteromonadales > Pseudoalteromonadaceae > Pseudoalteromonas > Pseudoalteromonas sp. S1727. The sequence continues at coordinate 10,180 of NZ_PNDT01000031.1, read as the reverse complement.
CGTGCCATGTACCCTCGCCCAGAGCAATTTTCTGCACTCTCTCAAGAGCTAAACGGTATTCGCTGTGGCGCGCCGTATTTTGATAGCGCAGTTTATAACAATCAAGCTTTAACCCGTCAGTTAAACCAATTATTAAACGGCTTAACCAGCAATGGTAATAACCAACTGCACACAGAAAGCTTATTTTATAGTGTGATGACTCAGTTAATGCTGTCGTTTAAACAAGACTGTCGACAATTAAAACAACTAAAAGCCAAAGCAAATCTTGCACATGCGCAACAATACCTTGATGCTTTTTGTTGTGAAGAAATTAGCCTAGAGCGACTAGCTGCACTTAGCCATATGAGTCCATTTCATTTTATTCGCCAATATAAAAAACAATATGGTTTAACCCCTCACGCGTATCAAATACAACGCCGTATTCTGCAGGCAAAAACATTATTAAAACATGGTTTAAACGTTAGCCAAACGGCAAGCGAATGTGGCTTTCATGATCAAAGCCACTTACATCATCACTTTAAATCTCGGCTTGGCGTAACACCGGGTCAGTATCGTAATCTCTTTAGTCCTAACAAAAGTGCACCTGCAAACATCAACTAACGTTATTATTACAATCTAAAACCAGTTCAACATTAACAAGCAGCAAGACTAAATCAGCTTAAAGTAATAAAGGGGAAAACAGTGAGAAAGGCGTTATTAAAAGGGTTCTTAGATATGCTACCGCTGTGTTTAGCGGTGATCCCGTGGGGGATATTATGTGGCTCTTTGGCAATCCAGAATGGCTTTACTGCTGTTGAAACCCAAGCGATGTCATTACTGGTATTCGCAGGCTCGGCGCAGCTCGTTGCCATTGAACTAATAGCAGGCAACACACCATTACTGACCATTTTATTTACCACTTTAATTATTAGCTCACGGCATTTCTTATATGGCTTAGCCGTGCGCCATAAAGTAATCGATCAACCCATGCGCTGGCGCCTACCTGTAAGCTTTGTACTGACCGACGAGTTATTTGCATTTTCACATCATCGTAAAGCGTACCGCACAAAAACACGGTTAGTGTATGCATTAAGTGCTGGATTTAGCTTTTACATTGCATGGAACCTATGGACCTTTATAGGCATTATTGCTGGTAGCTTACTACCTGATCTAACTAATTTAGGGTTAGACTTTGCTATAGCGGCAACCTTTATCGCACTAGTGATCCCAGGGATTAAAAACCTTGCCACATTAGCAACAGTGATCACCGCAGGCGTGGTGGCAACACTACTTAAAAGCCACGGATTCGAATTATGGTTGGTAGTCGCAGCATTAACAGCAATGACTGTAGGCTATGCTATCAGCCGTGTGAATACTCAAGCGGAGCATAACCTATGATGACCACTATTTTACTCATGGCCTGCATTACCTTTTTTACTCGCTACTTATTTTTGCACCGCGCTTTGCCTTTTAAAGTCGGCCCGAAAATGCAGCAGTTTTTAAGTTTTAGCGCCCCAGCTGTGTTAACCGCTATTTGGGTGCCAATTGTATTTGTAACAGATGATGGGATAAATTTAGATTGGCAAAACCCTTATCTTAGCGCAGCAATCGCAGCCATTATTGTCGCATATAAAACACACAATATTTATTACACGACCTTGGTTGGTATGGGTTTGTTTTTAATATTAAATTAGCGCATTAGTAGCGTGCTAATGCGCTATTAGCAGTATTAAACGCTAGCGAGTAAAATAGCGCGACTTTTATCTAAAGTGACTTGCTCGCGCTCACCCAATGCCGTCATCCCGTGGCGCTCAAGTTGCTCAATAATTTTGTCAGCCACTTCTTCACCCAATTCATAATCACTTAAACGTGTTGGCATATTAACACTGTGGAAAAACGCTTCAGTAGCAGCAATTGCTTGCTCAATAGCTGCATCTTCATCAGTGATATCCAACCCTAAAACACGCTCTGCATATTGCAAAATTTTACCGCGCTTAGCCTCTTTTTGCTCAGCCATCATGCGTGGTAAAACAATGGCTAATGTTTGAGCATGATCAAGGCCGTAAACCGCCGTCATTTCATGTCCTAACATATGTGTAGACCAATCTTGCGGTACACCCGCACCAATTAAGCCATTTAACGCCATAGTGGCTGACCACATAATATTTGCACGTACTTGGTAATTATCTGGCTCACTGAATGCTTTAGGACCTTCTTCTATTAAGGTCATTAAAATGCCTTCGGCGAAACGATCTTGTAGTTTAGCGCCTACGTCATAAGTTAAGTACTGCTCCATAGTATGTACAAACGCATCTACAATACCATTAGCAACTTGGCGCTTTGGTAATGAGTAGGTCACTGCAGGGTCAAGCACAGCAAATTTCGGTTGCACTGAAGGGCTTGAAAATGGCAGTTTATCGTGGCTATCAAGATTAGAAACCACACTGAAAGAGTTTGATTCAGACCCCGTGGCAGGTAAGGTTAATACCACACCCAATGCAATGGCTGATTTAACTTCACCACCTTTGGCTAAAATATCCCACGGCTCACCATCGTAGTTTGCCGCAGCGGCAATAAACTTACTACCATCAATAACCGACCCCCCACCCACGGCAAGAATAAAATCTACATGCTTTTCTTTTACCAAAGCCACAGCCTTCATACATGTTTGATAGCTTGGATTTGGTTCAATACCCGAAAATTCAAACCAAGTATGTTCACTCAAGGCATCTGCGACTTGATCATAAATACCATTACTTTTAATACTGCCGCCGCCATACGTAACCAATACTGTCGCGTTGGCAGGGATCTCACTTTTAATTGCTGCGATTTGCTGTTCACCAAAATGAATTTTGGTGGGGTTTGCAAAGCTAAAATTTAACATGCTTGCTCCATTGCTTAGAGTGCTCATTCGTATGAGCTAAAATTTGCTGACCATGTAATTGTAGGGGTTAAATCATTTATTAAAAGACTAAGATCAGAGAATCACTTTTGCACAGCTGCAACAATAGATGCTATAAACTACTATTACTTAAATTTTGAGAACTAAAAATGTGGCAAGGCCTTGATGAATTTTTACATGTAGTTGAACATGGCAGCTTTACTCAAGCGGCAAAAGCTATGGAAGTATCTACATCCCATATTAGCCGCCAAGTACAGCAGCTTGAAAACCGCCTAGGTTCACTACTGTTTCAACGCACTACGCGAAAAATAAGCCTCACGGATGCTGGCCGTGAATATGCCGTTAAACTCAAAGCCATTAAACAAGAATTAATTGACGCTAATAATCAATTACAAGGTGAGCAACGCAAACCTAAAGGGCTAATTCGAATTTCTGGTGCGGGTGAATTCGTTGCCTGCCATGTTGCACCGAAAATAGTTGAGTTTGTAAAACGCTACCCTGAGGTGGAAGTGGATATGGACTTTAACAATCGCAATGTCGATTTAGTTGAAGAAGGCTTTGATCTCGCTATTCGCTTTGGTCGTATGCAAGACTCAAACTTAATAGCACGACCACTTAGCCCACGCATAATGACTTTGGTTGCCAGCCCTGAATACTTAGCACACTACACATCACCCACCACACCATTACAACTAATAGATCATAATTGCTTAGTTGCTATGGGTAAGCGTTGGCGATTTAGTTTTGCTGGTGAAATAAAAGAAGTAAAAATAAATGGTAATTGGCGTAGTAATCACCCAAGAGCATTACTCAGCGCGACTTTAGCTGGCTTAGGTATTGCTCACTTAGCCAGTGATATTGTTCAGCCCTATGTGCAACAAGGTCAGCTGGTAACTTTACTTGATGAATATCAAGTGACCGATAATGCATCTTGGCTGGTGTACCCTCGCAAGGATTTAATGCCCTACCGTGTTCGATTACTAATTGAATACTTATTAACTAGTTTTTCTAATGACTAAAATTTAAACTTTAAGTCTGTCGCTACACAGGATAAACTTTAACAAACAAAAATAAAAAACCTCCAATATGAACGACTTTTATCAGCTTAGCGCCACCAGCCTGCAAGGGCAATCTATTGAGTTTAATGACTTTAAAAACAAAGTTGTGCTTGTGGTTAACACCGCTAGTCAATGTGGCTTCACCCCACAATATGCTGGCTTACAAGCGCTGCATGAAAAATATCATCAGCAAGGCTTAGTCATTATTGGCTTTCCATGTAATCAGTTTGGCAAGCAAGAACCAGGCAGTGCCACAGATATTGAGCAAGGGTGCTTAATTAATTACGGTGTAGACTTTGTGATGATGAGCAAGGTAGATGTCAACGGTGAACACGCTCATCCGGTGTTTAGGCACTTAAAATCGGCTTTGCCTGGGTTTTTAACACGTAAAATAAAGTGGAATTTTACTAAGTTTTTAATAGGCCGAAATGGCGAGGCAATTAAACGCTTTGCACCATTTACTAAGCCGCAGCAAATCGAAGGTGCTATTATTAAAGCCCTTAAAAGCAGTAATACGTAAACACTAAAAGCAATAAAGAGGCAATCTGCCTCTTTATCTAAATTATCACTTAGTCGTTTAAGTACTCATCCAAGTCATCTTCGCCCAAGTTTTTACGCAAGCGTTTTTGCTCAAGGTAGTCTTCCAACTTTTTCTTAACCTTTTGCTTATTCTTGTCGTGTTGATTACGCCCGACCATTTCGTACTCGTCTTCAACAAAATCGTCATCTAGCGCATCGTAACTAAATGTCTTACCCACAACCCACTCCATAAAGTGTTTGAGACCAATTAAGGATTTTTTATCACTGTCATTGGTGAAATTAAAAATGTTCAGCACAATTTCATACGTCGAAAGTGCACCAAAATAAAGCCACAACCCAATCTTAAAATGGTGTCATGTCAATATTGTGAATAAATAGCGCTAAATTTTAATTCTGGAAAGTGAGAGTTTTTTATCGAAACGATAAACACATTTTATTAATACAACAAAGTTAGTCAAAATGACTAAAAAGTAGTTTTATTATTATCTACTCATACGATTAAAAATATAAAAAAAACAACTAATACATTGTTTTATAATGTTAAAAATTATTGGCATCAAACTTGATAAGTTTTAAATACGAAAAATACGCACTCGTTAAAATCAACAAATTTGCAGGATATTAAAATGAAAAAATTACTATTAATCGGCTCTTTTTTTATTGCCACAGGGGCAGTAGCGCATACTGATAATGAGACTAATATTTCTTTCAGTGGCGATTCTTGCGACGTCGAATTTAAAAATGACGTGCGTATAAAGCCAAATGAGCTAGAAATCTTTACCGCAGACAACAACACGATGAGTTTTGCCGAGCAAGGCGATCTAAAAATAAATGGCCAAACAGTGGCACTTAACAATCAACAACGCCAAGCAATTACGACGTATTCAAATAGCCTACGCAGCCAATTACCTGAAGTCGCAAACATTGCCCTTGATGGTGTTAAAATTGCTGGTGTTGCCATTGAAGAAGTGGCTAATGCATTTAATATTGATAGCCTGGATAGCATTAATGAGCTAATGGCTGATATTAAAGTGGAAGTTGAGAATACCTTTTATCAACAAGGTACATTTGTGATGGGACAGCAGAGTTTTCAGCAGTTTGGTGAAAACTTTGAAAGCCAGTTTGATGAGCAAATAGAAACAGCTGTGCAATCAGCCATGATGCAATCAATGGGCAGTATTTTAATGGCGGTAGGTTCAGAACTAATGGGCTCCGGCGGGGACATGCAAGCCTTTGAACAACGTATGGAGAACATGGGCGCAGAAATCGAAGCCAAGGTTGAGCAACAAGCGAATCAATTAGAAAAACGCGCTGACGCACTGTGTGGTAACTTTTCTACCATTGCAGAGCAAGAGCAACAACTGGTGAAACTAGTACCAGAATTAAAAGATTATCAACTGTTCAGCTATAAAAAAAATAACTAAGCAGAGTCTTTAGTTAACGACAAAAATTTGATATCCCTTTAGCAGCACTCTTTTTAAGGTGCTGCTTTTTTATTTTTTCGCTAAATGAATAAGTTCACCCAGTGTTTTTATGGCTTGCTCAAGTTTTTCAGTCCACGGCAAACCATAACTTAACCTAATGCAATTACGGTATTTATTGGTGGCAGAAAAAATGTAGCCTGGAGTAATACTAATGCCATTTTCAAGCGCAAGCTGAAACAGTTTAACGCTATCATAACCGCTACCTAGCTCAACCCAAATCACACAACCACCTTGCGGATCGCTGATCCGCGCAGTACTCGGAAACGCTTGTTGTAAACACCAGATCATCCGCTCTTTGTTATTTCGTAAACGCTGTTTCAGTAGCTTAAGATTACGCTCGTATTCACCGCTTTGCACAAACTCATATAACGTCCACTGATTGATCAACGAAGTCGAACAACTCAATGCACGTTTATAGCGCCGAGCTTGGGCAGCAAACTTACCAGCAATCAACCAACCAACGCGATAGCTCGGTGCTGCCGTTTTTGAAAACGATGCACAAGTGAGCACCAAGCCTTTGGTTGAATAGGTTTGCGCAGGTGTGCCACGTTGTGCAGTAAAGTGTAAGTCACCGTAAACATCATCTTCAATCAATACCACATTATGAGACTCTAATAATGCGACCAGATCTTTACGCTTATTATCTGGCATAAAGCTGCCAACAGGATTATTAATCGAGGTAGAGAAAACACACGCTTTAATATCATGATCCTGTAAAGCCTGACTCAGATCATCAAGCCAGATCCCATCATCAGGGCATAATGGGATCTCAAGTGCTTTCAACCCTAAACTTTCGATCAGTTCAATAATGCCGAAATAGCAAGGCGACTCAATGGCGATCACATCACCCGCTTTAGTCACACATTTAAGAGCGATTGCTAACGCCTCTTGCGCACCATTAGTGATCACCAACTCTTGCGGGTCAACACCAATCCCAAAATCTAAATAACGATGGATCAGTTGCTTTTTCAGCGGGGCAAAACCATCAATTGCGCCATAATTAATGGCTCGGCTACCAGCAATAGACATAACTCGGCGCATTGTCCGGCTAAGCATTTTATCGGTGGGTGCCGCCGCCACCGGATTAGCAATGCCAAATGGCACCACATCTGCTTGATGGATAGCATCATAAACTTGCTCTATCAACACTTGCATATTCACTGCAACTGGCTCACGACTGAGTTTGACTCGCTTAGGCCGTGCTAATGGCGTAGTCGATGACTTTAAAAAGTAGCCTGATTTTTCACGTGCTTCTACCAGACCTTGTGCTTCAAGTGATTGATAAGCCAGTTTAACCGTCGGAATACTTACTTTAAGTTTATCGGCCATTTTACGCAGTGAAGGTAGCTTTTCACCGGGCAGTAAAGTTCCCTTCTCTGATAATTCACGGATCAACTGCATAACTTGCAAGTATAAAAAGTCATGATTACTTTTACTGACAACTAACGACATCTGAAACCTCTTAAAACAGTCCTATCAACAGTCAAAATCTGTATAGGTTGCATTTCTAGTTTTCTGTATATGTTAAGTATACAGAGGCGTATTAAAATAAACACTTAATCGACATACTAGGATCGGCCATGAAAAGCATCGCGCTTTATATTATCACTGTTTTGATTTGGGGCTCGACGTGGCTTGCAATCGAATTTCAACTTGGCGACATAGCCGTAGAAGTATCACTATTTTATCGTTTTAGTTTAGCGGCCATATTAATGTGGGTTTGGGTAAGTGTTAAAAAGTTACCAATGAATTATAGCCGTCGCGACCATGGCTTTTTCATATTATTGGCACTGTGTAATTTTGGTCTAAACTACTTAGTACTGTACTGGGCGCAAAATTATTTAACGTCTGCCATGGCGTCAATCGCATTTTCAATGTTATTACTTATGAATATCGTAAATACTCGCTTATTCTTTGGTAAGCCGATTGCAAAACGAATTTACAGCGGTGCATTAATTGGTGTTGTTGGCATCGTCAGCTTGTTTTGGCCACAATTACAGCAGTTCGACTTAAGTAATGGGGCGTTGGTCGGTTTACTACTTGCTTTAGCCGGTACGTTTGTGGCCTCATTAGGTAATATGGTGAGTGTTCGTAACTCTCAACAGCAAATTGGCGTTATGCAAGGCAATGCTTGGGGCATGCTCTACAGTGCGATTGGGTTGTTATGTTATGTATTTATAACCGATGCTAGTTTGAGCTTCTCTGCACCTGCGAGTTACTGGTATTCATTAGTTTATTTAGCTGTACTTGGCACCGTAATAGCTTTTGCTTGTTACTTTGCACTATTGAAAAACATCGGCCCAGAGCGCGCCAGTTATGTCATTGTGCTGTTTCCGTTAGTTGCAGTGATTTTAAGCACACTGTTTGAAGGTTTTATTTGGCAGGCCAATACGTTTATAGGCTTTAGCTTGGTATTAGTAGGTAACGCCATTGTACTGACCCCCACAAAAAGAATTAAAGCATTTTTTGCAACGCGTTCATTGCTGCAAAAAAGCTCCATCCCCAGTTAGAATGCGTATATACGCAACTAACGCCAAAGCGCCTACTTGTTAGGCGCTTTTTTACAACCTTAAACTTGTGTAACGCTGCTCTTGGGTATGCAAAAGCGTAGTGCTTGTGGATGAATTGTTACTTTAGCTGGCGAGACACCGGCCAGCTCACCATCTGCCTCTATTGGTAAATCAGGGGTTTGGATATATGCTGTGGTTAATCGCTGATAATTAAGCCCTGACATAGCGTGGTGATTACGTAGCAATAAACGGATAAAACTATATAAATTACCAACTAAACCCCGTGCAGGCATACCGTAGCACTCTAAATAACCATTATTTAATTCTGCTTTAGGCGCTATCCGCAGCCCCCCTCCAAAATAATGGTGGTTAGCAAATACAGTAATCAAATTATGATACTTAACTGGTTGCCCAGCCAAGCGCCCTGCTAGCCATTTAGCCTGATAGCCCAATAAATGTTTAAAACCAGCAAAACTATAACCTAATGCAGATAATGCTGGTTTGCTTTGCAATGCCTGTACTACATGGGCATCAAAACCAATCCCTGCAATATTAATAAAGTAACGACTATTTATTTGTCCAATATCTATTTTTTCTGAGAAATCACTAAAAATAGCAGTACGCCAAGCTGAGATTGTACAACCAAAGCCACGGGCAAAATCATTACCCGTTCCTTGCGGTAATAATGCCAATGTACAGTTTAATCCCATTAATGCATTTACAGCCAAATGCAGGCTACCGTCACCACCGAGCACAACAACGCGCTTTTGTGATTGAGCCAACATCGTTATTTTTTTGCAGTCATCTGTAAAATCCCCTGTTGTGTAAACAAGAGTGTAACTAATTTGCCGTTTTTGGCATTGCTTTAGCAACCAAGCACAATTTTTTTTATGTTTTTTTTGCGTACTTGGTTTAATAATTATGAGCATCTGGATACCAGCCATTTTAAAAACATGACAACAGACCTTTTCAAAAAATAAATTAATCTGAATATTTAATCACTTTTTGTATCTTGTAATGCATAAAAAGTGACATTAAAAACTTAAAGCGACTATATTTAAAGAGTTAATACATTTTAACTATTCATAGCCATGCAAAAAAATTGGAAAAACCAAACTTAACCGCAAGTTAATAAAAGCAATTCACATTAGTTATTTTTATCCGACCACCCTAGTTTTTATCGTTTTATTTTTGTGCAATTTAGAGTCAAAATAGCCGTGTTGTCAAAACAGACATAACCCGGAGCAAAGTAATGAACCCAGTAAATACATTAAACGAAAATGCAGCTACTCATGTTGCCGTAAAACCAACCAATCGCAAAGCGAAAATGCTTGCTAAACTTAACCGTTTCGGCAAAAAGCTCGCTCTTGGCGGCGCAGTTCAATACAAGTAATCACCCAACCATGATTACTTTAGCGGTGCAGCAAACACCCAACCACTAAATGAAACCACTTATTTAGCTCCCTCGTTTGCTGCAACCTCTTCTTTAAGCTCCTTAAAAATCCCTTTTTCATAAAAAAAACCACTTTTTAGAACAAAAAAACAGCAAACGATCTTTTTCCTATTTACACACCCCAATCACCTGCGTATTATTCTTTCCCAACGGAGAGATGGCAGAGTGGTCGAATGCACCGGTCTTGAAAACCGGCAGGGGTTTATAGCCCCTCTAGGGTTCAAATCCCTATCTCTCCACCATTATTACGTTAT
>NZ_PNDT01000303.1:0-271 GCF_005886375.1 Pseudoalteromonas sp. S1727 | reverse complement strand
CATCGAGTAATTTAGGGGATATATCAATTGATTTGCGTTCGTTGTACGGTGCCGGGCTTTATGTAGAACTTACTACTGTAAACGAACCGCAAGCTTATGGCGCGTCTGCACCATATAATAAAAAGCCATTACCATCGTTTGTAATGCGTCTTCAAGGTCAACCGTGGAGTAACGCATTTACTGATGCGTATGAATCTATCACTTAAGGGGAAGACTATGAGGTTAAGTCTGTTGAGCGTATCTTTTCTAATGGTGAATTCAAAGGTGTGAA
>NZ_PNDT01000302.1:0-212 GCF_005886375.1 Pseudoalteromonas sp. S1727 | reverse complement strand
TTAAAGAGGCAAGCTGTTTTAAAGGTGTATGTTGCGCTCTGAGGAGTTCGTGGCGTTCTTTAATCCGTGGGTGTCAGAGACTCAACCCACGCTACGGTGTCCAGGTTGACACTGTGCGGCTGATAGCTGACGGCTGACAGCTATACTTTATTCCAGACAACAAAAAACCCGTTACATCGCTGTAACGGGTTTCTCTTATTTGGAGCCTGGCG
>NZ_PNDT01000301.1:0-201 GCF_005886375.1 Pseudoalteromonas sp. S1727 | reverse complement strand
GATGAAGGCCTTCACCCTGGCCTATTAACTGAGTGGGGAAAAGTGACGGTAACGTGGTGGAGCCATTCTATTAAAGGCTTGCATAAAAATGATTTTTTTTTTGCTTGTAAAACTGATGAAGTATTCGCTGCTCTATAAACACAATAGTGTTCTGCCAAAAGTACAGTAAATGCGCTTAATAATCACCTTAGTTTAATGATA
>NZ_PNDT01000300.1:0-384 GCF_005886375.1 Pseudoalteromonas sp. S1727 | reverse complement strand
ACAGTGTGCGTACAATTAGTCCTTGCATGATTTTGTACCTTATAGGTTAGCTTTTCCATATGGCTGCGTATATAACTGTTATCTTTCCGGAAAGCGTTAAGGAATTTAGTTGTCAACTGTAAGTGGCATGTTTCAGTAGGTATTTAGATTAATTGGTGTAGTATCAGCCTATTTTTTAGATACTGAGATTAAAAGTCTATTCTTCCATTTCTGTAAATGGATATTGGCCCCAATAGGTGTAATGGTTATTTTTGCATTGGTTTGGTTCTCTATCATGCAAGGTAACGAGCGTACGTATTGCTTCAAGCATGGTATTAGTAAAGAAAATTGTGACCGATTTATAAAAGACGGTTATTATTGTGTTACAAATACACATTACATATT
>NZ_PNDT01000299.1:0-365 GCF_005886375.1 Pseudoalteromonas sp. S1727 | reverse complement strand
CCAGGTTTTCTTGACCACCAGCGGGATAATGCTGAAGCTCACTTGCGTTATTCTAAAATTGGTCGAAGCAAACCCCTTTACCGTGAATGCCGTAAAAACCGTTATGGTAGTCTGATGCAAGCAATTGCCGGTGGGCATTTTAATATCTCGTTTCCAAACTCTTTTTGGAAAAGTTTACAAACGATTAAAGGCGATACCGGAGCATTACAAGACTTCATTTTATCAGGCTATTTAGGGTTGATCCGCAATTTTAAACGAGAGCTGTGGTTATTTAGTTATTTATTCGGCGAATCTACGGCACTGTGTAATTCTTTTTTACATGGGATCAGTACTGGAGTGCCGTTTAAAAAGATAGGATAATGAAC
>NZ_PNDT01000298.1:0-280 GCF_005886375.1 Pseudoalteromonas sp. S1727 | reverse complement strand
CCTGATGAGAATAATTACCCTAGCGCAGCGACTATTAGTGATATTAATAATAAGACGGCTAAACAGATAACCTTGGTGCCTAAATCAAGCAATGCTGTCAGCTTACTTTTTGCTTGTGATACCATGTTTGCTCGGCGCTTTTTAGATCCTTCATTCGCAACTATGACAGGCGATATACCTGATGTCGAAGGCGCGCTGATCCGCCCAGCTACTGCCGCTGAAAATGCGCAAGCCTTAACGCAATTTGTTGCGCCTTTGATTAAAGCCGCTGATTTCGCCT
>NZ_PNDT01000297.1:0-273 GCF_005886375.1 Pseudoalteromonas sp. S1727 | reverse complement strand
GCGCGATGTACTATTCCCACAATTTGGCACGCACACTTCATACACTGCGGCAACTTTTTTAGAAGTCGCAAAAGGTGCCAATCAAGGGGTTGAATTCCAACGTCTACACGGTATGGGTGAATCATTATTCGACCAAATAGGCACTGAAGAAAATATTCAGTGCCGTGTATCTGCCGCTGTAGGCCACCGCGATGCCTTACTTGCATACTTAGTGCTTCGGTTACTTGTGAACGGTGCAAACTCATCGTTTGTAAATGCGATTGTTGATACCAC
>NZ_PNDT01000296.1:0-245 GCF_005886375.1 Pseudoalteromonas sp. S1727 | reverse complement strand
TACTTGCCTCGCTGGGTTTAAGGGGTGAAATATTTCTTAGTGGTTGATGAAAAATAACCCTACAATTTGTGTAATTATGTGTGTAAAACCAAGACGCAGGATTTCTGTGGTTTGGGTCATGAATAAACGCAATCCCCCATCGTTTTAAATAATTGAACACTTGAGCAATACATTCGCTGCCGTCATCCAAGAGTAATAATGATTTTTCAACCGGTGTTGTTGGTAACTCTGCGGGTTTATAACAC
>NZ_PNDT01000295.1:0-278 GCF_005886375.1 Pseudoalteromonas sp. S1727 | reverse complement strand
CGAGCCCTAATGCAGGTTGCATAACTATAAATGGCATACATACTGTTATCAAACCAAATATCAAGTCCTGGCAAAAAGTGGGCGATTCAAGACAATTGTTTGGCATCACGTTTAAGATTACGAAAGCAAAAATGATCCCTTCTAAATAATGTAAAACCCAACCTAACGCAAACTACTTAATTTGTGCCTTAGCATATCCAATAGCAGTATGCAGAAATTGGACTGTGAGCAGTAAACTCACCAGGCGACCTACCAAACAACACTTTAACGCCGCCACC